>NZ_JBDNXE010000003.1:0-81703 GCF_047721585.1 Gluconacetobacter sp. | reverse complement strand
CAGCCACCCCATCCTCGGCCACCCCATCCCCGGCCACCACGCCGCAGGGCGGCGCATCAGCGGCGCTGGAAACGGTGACGGTCACCGCGCAGCGGCGGTCGGAAAATAACCAGAGCGTACCGATCTCCATCCTGCATCTCGACGGCAAGGCCATCGCCAACGCCGGCTACACCGCATTGACGGATCTGCAATACCTCGCTCCCGGCGTGCAGTACGACCCGACGCAGGGCGCCGCTTTCCAGATTCGCGGCGTCGGCAGCACGTCGTTCGATTTCTCGAATGCGAAATCCGTCAGCGTCGTGGTGGACGACGTGGTCATGGACGCCCAGCGCGCCAACGGCATGGTCGGGATGGTGGATATCGACAATGTGGACGTGATGATGGGGCCGCAGGGCACATTGTTCGGCATGAACTCGACCTCCGGCGTCATCTCGGTGACGACCGGCAAGCCCCGCCTGGGCGTCCTGTCGGGCCGGCTCAGCACAAGCTATGGCGAACATAACGAGCGCATCATCAACGGCACGGTGAACGTGCCTCTGGGCAACAAGGCGGCCTTCCGCATTTCCGGCTTCGACAACGCGCAGGACGGCTTCGGCCGAAACGTGACCCTGAACCGGCTGGTCGGCTCGACCGACGAATATGGCACACGCGCGAAACTCTATGCCGAGCCGATGGAACATTTCGACATCACGCTGGAAGGCGATTACGCCCATCACTGGGACAGCAGCGTCCGCACGCCCGTCGGCGGGCAGCCGGCGAACGTCACCAGGATGCTCAACGCGCTGGGCGTCTTTCCCGGCCCGAAGAACGCCGACACCGCGGATTCCTTCATGGGTGGCATCACTTCCGAGGAATATGGCGCGTCACTGCACCTGCATACCAAGATCGGACAGAACGACCTGACGTTCATCACCGCCTATCGCGGCTCGCTCTACGACAACAACACGCCGGTCGATCTGCTGCCGTCCAACCAGTATGCCTATATCCCGTACAATCTCGGCCATCTGACGACCGAGAAATTCAGCGACGAAATCCACTTCGCCTCGCCCAAAGGCCATCTGGTCGAATATCTCGTCGGCGGTTTCTTCAACCGTCTCGACGCGCGGCAGACCCAGTATCAGTGGGGGACGCTCGGCGCGCCGCTGATCGGCGCCAACGGCGCCCGCCCCGGCACGCTCTATAATCTCTCCGGCGCGTTCGGCAAGGCGGGCAACACCTCGCTCTTCAATTCACGCAACGAATCCCTGGCCGCGTTCGGGCAACTCAAATTCAATATCTCCCCACATTTCAACCTGGCGATCAGCGGCCGCTACACGCACGACCGCAATTCCCAGAGCCTGGGCTATATATGGACGGATCCCGTCCCGCTGATGGGATACACGCCGACCTTCGTGCCCACCAGCGCCGCGCCCGTCTATCCTTATGGCGTCATGACCGGGCAGAATTTCTCGGGACGGATCTCGCCCGAATATCGCTTCAACCCCAACGTCATGACGTATTTCACCTTCTCGACCGGCTACAAGCCCGCCGGCATCGCCTTCGTCGGCAACAAATACGACCCGTATCATCAGGAAACGGTCAAATCCTACGAAGTCGGCATGAAATCCGAATGGCTGCATCACCGACTGCGTTTCAACATGGATCTTTATCGCGAGGATTTCACCGATTTCCAGGCCACGATCCTGACCCCGGTGCCCGACGGCACCGGCGGCACGATCCTCGCCAGCGCGATCGGCAATGCCGGCGGCCTGCGCAGCCAGGGCGTGGAAGGCAACGTGGCGTTCAAACCCCTTCCCGACCTGACAGTGTCTGGCGCGGTAACCTACACCAGCGCCTACTTCACCGATTACCAGGCCAATCAGAAGACCAGCTACACCGGCACCCAACTGACCAATGCCCCGGCATTCTCCGCCAACGCCGCGATAGATTACGACCATGACCTGACGCCGCATCTGGGGCTGCGGGCGCATGTCGATTACGCCTATCGCGGAACCTACTGGACGGTGGTGGGCCAGCCCGCCTATTCGAGAGTTCCGGCTTTCAGCCTGGTCAATCTCCGCCTCAGCCTGCTGCCGTGGAACAAGCGGGTACAGGTCGGCCTGTATGTCAGAAACCTGTTCGATCAGTATTTTTCGACCGGATACCAGTTATACGGCGCGACCGGCTATCTGCACTACACGACACCCGACGCACGGCGGACGGTCGGCGGCTTCCTGAACATCGCCTATTGATCCCCCTCCGACCTCACCCCGAGGGAACGGAACACCCCACGACCAACGGGCCGGCCCCAATTCCAGGCGGCCCGCCCGTTGCACACCCTGAAAGGCGGCGCTGGCGGTCCGGCATCGACATCGACCGTCTGTCAGGGCACCGTCACCGGGCCGGCCACCGCTTCGACGGTCATCAGCACCACCCGCGCCCGAAACCCCCGCTCCGTTCCCGGCACGGGCGAGGCGATCTCCAGCCCCGCGCCCATCTGCGCGGCAATGGTCGCGGCAATGGCCAGTCCCAGCCCGCTGCCATCGGCCGCACTGCCCCCCCGCACGAACGGTTCGGTCAAACCCGACAGGATGGCGGCCGGCAGGGCCACGCAGTCATTGACGATATCCACCACCCCGGCCCGCGACAGCGTCACCGCGATCGCGGCATCGGGCGTGCCATGATGGGCCGCATTCTCGATCAGGTTACGAAACAGAATGCCCGCCGCATCGATATCCCCGCGCGCGAACAGCGCCTCCATCCCGTCGCACGCCACCGTCACGACGGGAAAAAGCGGCGGCATATCGGCAAATTCCTCGGCCAGAATCTGCAACACCGCAATCAGGTCGAACCGCTCGTCCCCCATCGCGACCCCCGACGACGCGCGCGACAATTGCAGCAGTTTCTCCGTCATCCGTCCCAGCCGACGGATCTGCCCGATCATGGCACCCACCCGCCCCGGCGCCTCGGGCTCATGCAACTGCTCGCGCAGCATCTGCGCCTGCGCCAGCAACGCGCCGATCGGGTTGCGCAGTTCATGCGCCGCATTGGCCGCGAACGCCCGCTCGCTCGACAGCGCCTTCTTCAGCCGGTCCAGCAGCAGGTTGACGGCCATATGGATGGCCGACAGTTCTTCCGGCAGGTCCAGCGCCGGGATGGGGGCCAGATTGCCGCCGCCGCGCGCGCGAATTTCCTCCTGCAAGACCGTCAGCGGCCGCAGCGCCCGGCGCACGACCCAGCGCACCAGCAGCCATACCGCGGGCAGAAACACGATCATCGGCAGGATCGAAATCAGCGTCGCCCGCCGCACGGCCTCGCGCCGATGAAAGGTCGGCTCGCCCACCAGGATGTACTGGCCACCGTCATACGCCTTGACGACATAGACCCGAAAGCGCGGCCGGTCGTAAAACCCGCCCCGCACCACGGGGACGAAGGTCTCGGTCGGCGCGTTCTGCGATCGCAGCAGCAACCGCCCATCCGGGGTGGCGATCTGGTAGGCCAGCGTGCGCGGCCCGACCTCCGGCAGCAGCGCCACGGTGCCCCCGGTCGGCTGCACGGCATGGGCGGCAATCACGAACTCCAGCCGCTCGGCCACTTCCTGCAACGAATTGTCCAGCCGCTCCGTCACCTCGTAGCGCGTGAACCCCGCCACCAGCACGCTCAGCAGCGCCAGACAGCCCAGCACCACCACCAGCACCCCGGCCATGATGCGGGTGGCCAGGCTCCAGCGTCCGTCGCCACGCCACGCGGCCCCCCCTGCAACCAGCGCCGGCAACGCCCCGGCCTCCCGGTCCAGACGCCCCCTCATGTCCCCGCCTCGCGCGCCAGCCGATACCCGCGCCCCCGCACGGTCAGGATCAACCCGGCCCCCACCTTCTTGCGCACGCGGCTGATAAAGACCTCGATCGCGTTGCTCTCGATTTCCTCGCCCAGACCATACAGCGCATCCTCGATCTGCTCGCGCGAGCAGATGGCCCCGGCCCGCCGGGCCAGCAGCGCGATCACCGCCCATTCGCGCGCCGTCAGGTCCACCTCCCCGCCCTCGCGCGCCAGGCGCTGCCGGCCCAAATCGATCTCCACGTCCCCCAGCACCAGCCGGTTGCTGGCCAACGCGCCGTACCGGCGCGAAACCGCGTCGATCCGCGCCAGCAATTCGTCGAAATCGTAGGGTTTGACGACGTAATCGTCCGCACCGTCCGACAGGCCGGCGATCCGGTCGCTGATCTGGTCCTGCGCGGTGGCGATCATCACCGCCATCACCGATCCCCCCCGGCGGATCTCGCGCAGCAGGTCCCGCCCGCTGCCATCCGGCAAGCCCAGATCCAGCAGCAGGAAATCATAGGCGATGGCCGCCAGCGCCGCCCGCGCATCGGCCAGCGTCGTCAGCCAGTCCGCGGCATGCCCGGCCCGGCGCAGCCGCTCCTGCACCGCCGAGCCCAGCGGCCTCTCATCCTCGACAACCAGGATCCGCACGGCGTCCCCTATCCTTTTTTCCGCTCCCGCATCACCCGCGCATAAAGCGAGGGCAGCACCAGCAGCGTCAGCACGGTAGACGACACCAGCCCGCCGATCACCACCGTCGCCAGCGGCCGCTCGACCTCCGCCCCCGCACTGGCCGAAAACGCCATCGGGAAGAAGCCCAGGCTGGCCACCAGCGCGGTGGCGATCACCGGGCGAAACCGCTGTTCCGCCGCCTCGAACGCCGCCCGCGCCACATCCATGCCGGTGCGGCGCAGATGCTGGATGTAACTCACCAGCACCACCCCGTTCAGGATCGCAACCCCGAACAGGGCAATGAACCCGATCCCGGCGGAAATGCTGAATGGCAGCCCCCGCGCCCACAGCGCCAGAATCCCGCCCGTCGCCGCCATCGGCAGATTGACGAACACCAGCGCCGCCGACGCCACCGACCCCAGCGCCAGCACCAGCAGCGCGAAGATCAGCGCCAGCGCGATCGGCACCACGATCTCCAGCCGCGCCATGGCCGATTGCAGGTTGCGGAACTGCCCCTCCCACGTCAGCCGATAGCCCGGCGGCAGATGCACTTTCGCCGCCACCGCCGCCTGCGCCGCCGCCACGTAGGAACTCAGATCCCGCCCCCGCACATTGGCCTGCACGATCAACCGGCGCTGGATCCGGTCGCGGCTGATACGCGGCGGCCCATCGACCACCGACACACGCGCCACCTGCGACAGCAGCACGGCCCCCGCCCCATCGGCCCGGCGCACCCGCAGGCCCGCGATCTGCTCCACCGATCCCACCTGCTCGGCGGCAAAGCGGATCTGCGTATTCACCACCGCATCATCCATGATCACCGGGCGGCCGATATGCCCGCCCACCGCCTCCACGGTGTCCAGAATATCGGCCATCGTCACATCCAGCCGCGCCGCCCGCGCCCGATCGACATCGACATGAATGAACGGCACGGTCCCGTCCCCCTGCGCCGCCACATCCGCCGCCCCGCGCACGCTGTTCAGCGCCGCCACCACCTGGTCGCCCAGCCGCGACAGCACCTCCAGATCCGACCCGTAGATCGACACGGCGATCTGGCTGCGCACGCCCGACAGCAGATCGTCCATGCGCATCTGCACCGGCTGGCTCCACGAGAACCGCGCATCGGGCAGCCGCTCGCGCAACGCCCGGTCGAAGGCCGTCACCAGCCCCACCTGCGTGCGCGCGGTCCGCCACTGCGAAGGGTCCTTCAGAAAGATGAAACTGTCCGTCTCGTTCACGCCCATCGGATCGGTGGGGATGGCAGAGGTGCCGGTATTGCTGACCACGGTCGCCACCTCGGGAAAGCCCATCAGGATCTGCTCCTGCTTCCGGACCGAGGCCAGCACGGTCGGCAGCGACGCGCTGGGCAGGCGCGTCGTGGTCACCGTCAGCGCCCCCTCGCCCAATTGCGGAATGAACTCTCCCCCCAGCCGCCCGGCCAGCACGACCGAAACCAGGAACACCGCCACCGTAGCGCCGAACAGCGGGCCAGGATGGCTCTCCCCCCAGCGCACCGCCGGCCCGTAGCGGCGGCGCAACGCCGCCACCAGCCACGTATCGCCATGCCCCCGGCTGCCCCGCATCGCCAGCGCCGCGATCACCGGCACGCAGACCACGCAATAGGCCAGCGAGGCCAGCAGCGCCATGATGACGGTCTGCGCCATCGGGCGGAACATCTTCCCCTCGATCCCCTGCAAGGTCAGGATCGGCAGATACACCATCACGATCACCAGAATGGCGAAGGCGACCGGCCGCAGCACCTGCGTCGTCGCCGACACCACCTGCGTCCGCAGGTCGATCGTGCGATCCGCCGCGCGTATGGCCAGCAGATGCTCCACCACCACCAGCGAACTGTCGACGATCATGCCGAAATCGATCGCACCGAGGCTCAGCAGGTTGGCCGAAATGCCGAACTGCCGCATCCCCGCCATGGCGCAGACCAGCGCGAAGGGAATGACCGAGGCAATGACCAGCGACGCCCGCCAGTCCCCGATCACCACCACCAGCACCCCCAGCACCAGCGCCGCCCCCAGCAGCAGGTTCTCGCGCACGGTGGCGATGGTGCGGTTGGTCAGGTCGGAACGGCTGTAATAAGGCTCAAGCGTCACACCGGCCGGCAACGCACGCCCGATCCCCGGCAACGCATCGCGGATGGCGGCCAGCGTGGCGTCCGAACTCGCCCCCTGGCGCATCATCACCACACCGATCACGATCTCGCCCCGCCCGTCGCGCGTCACCGCGCCCAGCCGCGTGCGCGGCCCCATCGACACCGCGCCGACATCGCGCAGACGGATCGCGGTGCCGTCGGCATTGCTGCGCACCGGCAATGCGCCGAAATCGTCCAGGGTGCGGATCAACCCACGCCCGACCACGACCTGCTGCTCGGCATGATGCTCGATCCACCCGCCGCCCGAGGCCGCGTTGTTGCCGTCCACCGCCCGGTAGACCTCGCCGACCGACACGCCGTACGCATTCAGCCGTGCCTGATCCAACGCCACCTGAAACGTCTGCTCGGCCCCGCCATTGACGTTCACATCCACCACGCCGGGCACCAGCTTCAACTGCGGCACCACGCTCCAGGTCATCAGCCGGTTCAGGTCCATCAGCGACCGACCGGCGCCACGGATCTGGATCTGCATGATCTCGCCCATGCCGGTGGCCAGCGGCCCCATATTGATCGAAAGCCCCGGCACCGCGATCAGCGACCGCGCCTGCATGATGCGTTCGTTGACCCGCGTGCGGTCCAGATCGATGTCGGTCTCGTCGTCGAACTGCACATAAACGACCGAAACCCCCGACCGCGAGACCGATCGCAGGTCGTTCATCCCCGGAATCCCCGCCATGCTGGCCTCGACGGGGAAGGTAATCAGCCGCTCGACCTCCTCGGTCGCCAGTCCGGGTGCCACGACCGAGACCAGCACCTGCCGGGGCGAGATATCGGGCACGGCCTCCACAGGCAGCCCCATCACCGCCACCATTCCGGCCAGCATCAGCGCAACGGCGCCCCCCAGAACCACGAAGCGGTTCGCCTGGAGCAGATTCAACAGGGCAAGCATGTCAGTCGTCCCCGCCCACCCCGGCCAGCAGCACCATGGATTTCAAGGCAAAACTGCCATGAGCAGCCACAGCCTGCCCCGCCGAAAGGCCGGAAAGAACGACCACCCGCCCCTCACGCTCCACACCGACCGTCACCGGCACCGGCCGATAGCTGTCCGCCCCCTCGCGCACGAACACCACGTCCCGGCCGGCGATCCGCTGCACCGCTTCGGCCGGCACCAGCATCCCGCTCCGTCTGTCGGTCGTCTCCAGTTCCGCATCCAGCATCATGCCCGGCCGCAACACGCCATCCGGATTGGGCACGACGCTGATCACGCGCACCAGTCCCGAGACAGGCGACGCCGCGCCACTGACCGAACTGATCCGGGATTCGATCCGCCGCCCATCCAGCAGCACGCTCTGCCGCCCGCCCACCACCAGCCGCGCGGCGTCCTGCGGCGACACGTCGGACACGATCCAGACCGACGACAGGTCGATCAGCGTCGCCGCCACCTGCCCGGCCTCGATATCGCCGCCGGCCGACACCCCCACATCCTGCACCATGCCGTCGATCGGGGCGAGCAGCGACGAGGTCTCGTCCCCGCCGGTGGTCGTCCGCTCGCTGACGGAATTGAATTCCTCCTCGAAGCGATGCGCCATGGTGCCCACATCCGCCTGTCGGGCCGCCACGGTGCTGCGCGCCTCCTGCAATACCGCCAGCCGGCGCCGGAGTTCCCCCTGCGAAACGGTGCTGCCCGCCAGCATCTCGGCCCGTTTCCACGCCGCCTCGGCCTCGGCCCGCGCCGCCAGCGCGCTCGCCAGCGCGGCCCGCATCTGCACCGCCTGCAAGCGCGCGACATGCAGTGAATGATCCAGGTAATCGACCAGCACGCTCTCGCGCGCCACATGCTGCCCGGCCATGACATGCACCCGCAGCACCTTGCCCGCACCCACGGACCGCACACGCACGATCCGCGTCTCGTCCGCCATCACACTGGCCAGCACCGGCAGCATCCGCGACAGGCTCCCCGGCCGCGCCACGCTGTCGGTCAACTCCTCGGCCCGCCGCGCCTCAGCCCCGATCGTCACCGGCTCCGGCAGCACCGGCGCGTCGGCCCGGACGGCGGAAGACAGGAAAAGACAGCCCATCCCCACCACGCACGCCAGGCGTGCCCGCACATCCCTCATGGCGTCGCCCCGGTCGCGATGGCGGCGCGCAAGATGGCCGCGTGCCAGCCGATTTCGGCGGAATTCAGCGCCAGAATGGCGTTATAGGCCCCCAGCCGCGCCCGCAATGCCTCGATCAGCGTCGTCTCTCCCACCTGCCAGGACCGTTCCATCTCGTCGGCGCGCCGGTTCAACGCGGCGGCCGACATCCGCGCGCTTTCCAGCGTCGTCCGCGCCGCATCCAGCCGCGCGCGCACCTGCGCCAACTCCACCCGCACCATGCGCCGTGCCTGCGTTTCCTGGCTGCCCGCCGCCGCCAGCCGGTTCCGGGCATCGGCCATCATCGGCACGTTGCGCGCCTCGCTGGGCAGCGGCACCGAAATCTGCACCCCCACCCGGCTGTCCCAAGGGCTGCCATACTGCCCCTCATGGATCGCCCCGACCCCGATTTCCGGATTGGGCATGAAAGACGCACGGGCCAGCCGCACCGCTTCCTGCGCGGCGGCCACATCCCGATGGGCCGCCCGCACCCGCGGGTCGTTATCCTCCACCACCTGCGGCATATCCAGCCGCGTGCGCGACAGAAAGCCCGCGTCGTAGGACAGGATGTCCGGCAGGCCGGGCCGCCCCAGCAGCACCGTCAGCGCCGCATCGGCCGTCGCCACCTGCTCGCGCGCCAGCCCGGCCTCGGTGCGCGCGGCGGCCAGTTCGGCGGCGGCCGCCTGCTGGTCGGCCGCCGTGGATTCGCCCACACGCTGCGCCCGGCCGACCGCATTGCCCACGCGCTGCATCGCCTGCACCAGCGACAGCGCCACCGCCAGCCGGCGCTGGGCGATCACCAGGGCGGATGCCGCCTCCAGCACCCGCACGGCCACGGCCATATGCGCGACATTCAGCTTTTCCTGGATCGACGCGGATTCGGCCTGCGCCACCCGCCGCGTCGCGGTCCCCTGCCCCGGCAGCCACAGCGGCACCGAAACCGTACCCTGATAGGTGGTATAACCAATGTTCGAGCCGATCAGATGATCGTCATAATATTGCGCCGAAACCACCGGCCCACCGGGAAACCACGATTTCGCGGCATCCGCCCGCGCATCGGCCGACTGGCGGTTGGTCGTCAGTTCGGAACGGGTCGGATCGATCGCCCACGCGGCACTCACCGCCTCATGAAACGACAGCTCGGCCGCCCGCGCCCCACCGGCCGAGCCGGCCAGCAGCCCGGCACCCAGCAGCCCGGCACCCGGCATCACGGCCAGCATCGCGGCCAGCATGACACCCAGGCCCGGCTTTTCGACACCGCGCCGACGCAACAAGCCCCCTGGCATCCATCCGTCCCCACGCTTCGAATGGCCCGCTGCCATCCCTGTCGAAAGCGCGCTCTAACACACCAAGCTGACAGGACCCTGAACGCGCGGCGGGGTCACGGGCGCCACAGGAGAATTTACGCGCGCCCCGCTGACTTTCGCGGGGTTTTGGCCTATGTCTGCGCCCATGACCGACACACCGCTCTCGCTGATCCGCAATTTTTCGATCATCGCCCATATCGACCACGGCAAGTCGACGCTGGCCGACCGGCTGATTCAGGCCTGCGGCGCGCTGACGGCGCGCGAAATGACCAACCAGGTCCTGGACAATATGGAGCTGGAGCGCGAGCGCGGCATCACCATCAAGGCGCAGACGGTGCGCCTCGCCTACCCGGCCAAGGACGGCAAGACCTACGTCCTCAACCTCATGGACACGCCGGGCCACGTCGATTTCGCCTACGAGGTCAGCCGCTCGCTGGCGGCCTGCGAGGGCTCGCTGCTGGTGGTCGACGCCTCGCAGGGCGTGGAAGCCCAGACGCTGGCCAACGTCTACCAGGCCATCGACGCCCATCATGAGATCGTACCGATCCTGAACAAGGTGGACCTGCCCGCCGCCGAGCCCGAGCGCGTCAAGGCGCAGATCGAGGAAGTCATCGGCATCCCGGCCGACGACGCGGTCCAGATCTCGGCCAAGACCGGCCTGAACATCGAAGGCGTGCTGGAAGCCCTGGTCACCCGCCTGCCCCCGCCGGTCGGCGACGACACCAAGCCGTTGCAGGCCCTGCTGGTCGATAGCTGGTACGACCCGTATCTCGGCGTGATCATCCTGGTGCGCGTCAAGGAAGGCCGGCTGAAGCGCGGCATGCGCATCCGCATGATGTCGAACGGCTCGGTCTACAACGTCGATCAGGTCGGCGTCTTCGCGCCACGCATGACGCAGGTCGACGATCTGGGTCCGGGCGAGATGGGCTACGTCAACGCCGCGATCAAGACGGTGGCGGACTGCAATGTCGGCGACACGCTGACCGACGACCGCCGCCCGGCCGAAGCCCCGCTGGCGGGCTTCAAGCCGTCGATCCCGGTGGTGTGGTGCGGCCTGTATCCCGTCGATGCCGACGATTTCGAAAAGCTGCGCGACAGCCTGTCCAAGCTGCGGCTGAACGACGCCTCGTTCCATTACGAGGCCGAGACCTCGGCGGCGCTGGGCTTCGGCTTCCGCTGCGGCTTCCTGGGCCTGCTGCACCTGGAGATCATCCAGGAGCGCCTGAGCCGCGAATTCAACCTGGACCTGATCGCGACCGCGCCATCCGTGGTCTATCGCCTCTACCGCACGAACGGCGCGATGGAGGAACTCCACAACCCCGCCGACATGCCCGACGGCTCGGTGATCGAGAAGATGGAGGAACCCTGGATCGTCGCCACCATCATGGTGCCCGACGAATATCTGGGCGCGGTGCTGACCCTGTGCACGGAGCGGCGCGGCATCCAGAAGGATCTCACCTATGTCGGCAACCGGGCGATGGCGGTCTACCGCCTGCCGCTGAACGAGGTGGTGTTCGATTTCTACGACCGGCTGAAATCGGTATCGCGCGGCTATGCCAGCTTCGACTACCAGATGGACGGCTACGAAGAGAGCGACCTGGTACGGATCTCGATCCTGGTCAATCTGGAGCCGGTGGACGCCCTGTCCTTCGTCGCCCACCGCTCGGCGGCCGAAAGCCGTGGCCGCTCGATCTGCGCCAAGCTGAAGGAGTTGATTCCCCGCCAGCTCTTCAAGATCGCGATCCAGGCCGCGATCGGCAGCCGCGTGATCGCGCGCGAGACGATCGGCGCGATGTCCAAGGACGTGACGGCCAAATGCTATGGCGGCGACATCTCGCGCAAACGCAAGCTTCTGGAAAAGCAGAAGGAAGGCAAGAAGCGTATGCGCCAGTTCGGCAAGGTCGAAATCCCCCAGAGCGCCTTCCTGGCCGCCCTGAAGATGGACCACTGACGGAACGACTGACGCATTACAGCCCCGACCAAGGCCCCCATCACGGCCCACTCCACCCCTCGTGCGCCGCCGCGGAAGCGGCGCACCTTTACCCCCTTGCGCCGGCCGGAATTATTGCTATGTTCCCGCCCCATACCGACGGGCTGGCCGACAGGCAGTCCCGCCAGTGCGCCGGAGAGATGGCCGAGCGGCTTAAGGCGCACGCTTGGAAAGCGTGTGTGCGTTAATAGCGTACCGTGGGTTCGAATCCCACTCTCTCCGCCATGCCTTCTAAGGCATTGATTTTACAGGGAAAAATTTATGGGTTCCCGTCTTGTGTCACATGTCAGTGTCACATGAGGGACGCCAGATTTGCAGACGCCTTCCATGCTCAGACGGCATCACCCATGGTATGCCCGCATCCGAATCCCGTACAGATCAGGCGCGGCATCCACCGTTCGAGCGAAGCCCACGAGGCCGACATCAGGGCTTTCATCGCCGTCCATAACGAACAACCCAAGTCCTTCAAATGGACCAGGTCCGCTGACGACACTCTACAGGCCGTCAAGCGATTCTGCCTCCATACTTCCAAAATCAGCGAAACTTCAGAATCAGGACACTCTCGACCCTGCCCCACCCGGACCGTACTCAGTCCGCCAGGGTCAGGCGACAATCCGGATCCCGTGCCATGTCACGCAGGACAGACGCGAGCGCCGTCTTCTCCTGCGCGTCCAGGTCCTGCAACGGCGGCCGGACGGCCCCTCCATCAAAACCGCGCATCGTCATCGCCGCCTTCACCGTCTGAGGCTGGCCATATTGCCGTGCAAGGGCACGGAATTCGTACCAAAGCCGATGCAGCCGGCCCGCCAGAGCACTGTCCCCGGCCTCGATCGCGCGATAGCTCTGCAAGAGCAGTTCCGGAAACGCGCCACTATTGGTCGAACTGATCCCGTCGAACCCTGCCGCCATCGGGCCGAGAAATGCCAGGTCCGAAGCACAGAACAGACGGATACGGTCCTTCAGCCGGCCCACGATGCGATCGATTGCCGCAGGAGACAGGTCTCCCTGCTTGATCGCCACCATCCCCGGCAGGTCGGCGATCTGCTCCAGCGTGGCAGGCGAAAGCGTAATACCGATCCCCGGCGCGTTGTAGACCAGGATACCGGTTCGAGACAGCGGCGCCATCTCACGGAAGAACGCCACGATCTGCTCGTCCGTCACCTCGGAAACGAAAGGCGGCGTCACCATGGGAATACCCCCAAGATCACCGGCAAGGCCCGTCAGCTCCCGCACCAGCCGCGGGTCCGACCCTGCCGCGCACAGCATAACCGGCACCCTGTCCCCCACGACATCCATCACATGCCGGAAGACATCCGCACGCTCCTGCGTGGAAAGCGCAGGAAACTCGCCGTAGGTCCCGCCGATCAGCAGACCATCGAATCCCAGGTCCAGAACGCGCTCGACATTGCGCGCGAGCCCCGGAAAATCAATCGCATGGTCGGCCGTAAACGGCGTCATGGTGATGTTGAACAGGCCGCGCAGGCGCGCGCGGCTCTCTTCGAGCGTTTTCATTGATATATTTATCCTGAAAGAAGAAAAAAACCGCGGGTCAAAGGCGATTTGCGCATCGGACCCGCGAGGGATCACGCAGGGCGCAGCACCATGCCGCGATCGAGCGTTCCCAGCACGCGATGGCCGGTCTCCGTCACGACGATCGTTTCACTAACCCCGACCGTGAAACGGCCATAGATCCGCAATGCGGGAGGCAGATGAAAAGCCATTCCGGGTTCAAGCTCGGTTTTAACCCCGGCATTCAGGCTCAGGATGCCCCCCTCGCCCCAGTCCGGGGCAAACGAGATTCCAACGCTGTACCCAAGACGTTTACGGAAATTCTCCGTATATCCCGCCGCATCGACAATGCGCTGGCAGATATTATGCGGCGTCTCGCAGGTCACTCCCGGACGGATCGCCTCCAGTGACGCCGCCAGGGCGTCCTGGCAGACCTTCATCATTTCACGCGCCTGCTCCGGCGGCGTCCCGACCCAAGCGGTGCGCATGAGCGCCGCGTGATAACGGTCATGACAGGCCGCCATTTCCAGAAAGACGCCGTCACCGGACGCGATCGGCCCGCGGCGCCATGTGCCATGCGGCACACCGCTGCGCCGCCCTGCGGAAACCAGAGGCTCCATCCCCATATATTCCGAACCGGCGGCAATGGCGTCATGCATCATGGCGGCGACGAGATCGTTTTCCGTCCCACCGGCCCGTACCTGGCCCAGACCGGCTTTCATCCCCGCATCGACATAAGTCGCGGCACGCGCCAGCTTCCCGATCTCGGCGGGCGACTTGATCGCGCGCAGGGATTCGGTAATGCCCCCCGCATCATGCAGCGTTCCCAGGGCGGCAACCATCCGGTCATAGACCGCTACGGGAAAGAACCAGCCGCTCTTCTCCACACCGACCCTGCGGCCCTTCAATCCTTTCTGCCGGAGCAGCGCGTTGAGCACGGCCATCGGGTCGTCGCTATCGCCGAAAGGATGGATATCGGTCAGGAACGTATTGGCCACCAGATTGAAATATTCCAGTTGCCTGACGACGAATGACGGCTCGCCGGAAACCGGCAGAAGCAGACATTGGAACGTATAATATCCCGGTGTCTGCTGCCCCGTCAGATAATAGATGTTCTCCGGGCTGGTCACCAGCATGGCATCCAGGCCCGCCTTCTGCATGGCCTGCCGGGCCCGGTCCTGCCGTCCGGTAAATTCGTCCTGGGTAAACGTCGCTTCCATTCCAGACGTGACGTCCTGTGCTGCCATCATGTCAGCAGGTCTCCATGAACAATTGGGGTTGAGTAAGGGTCGCATCGAACGCAAGGCCAAAGCCCGACCGCTCCATCCCGGCCAGACCCACCGCACCATCCCGGTAGACGAGGCCGGAAGCCGGATCGTCCGCCAGACCGTCCGCGCCATACAGTTCCGCGAAGCGCGGGGTGAGCACGCACGCGGCATGCAGCGCGGCCGCTGTGGCAATCGCCCCTTCGTTCATCTGTCCGATCATCAGCGTCACACCGGCAGCCTGGAGCATCCGCGCGGCCGAAAGCAGCGCGGCCAGCCCACCCAGCTTGACCAATTTCAGATGCGCCATGGGCGGGCGCGTCATCTCCGCCAGCCTGCGGCAGGCCGCCATGTCGGCCAGGCTTTCATCCAGCATCAGCGGCACGGGGCTGCGCGCCGCGACACGCTCCAGCACGGCCCAGTCCCCTGCCGCGACAGGCTGCTCGACATAGTCGAGACGGAACGCCGCCAGCCTGTCCAGCGCGGTCAGGGCCGCCCGCTCGTCCCACTGGCCGTTCGCGTCGGCCGATAGCGTAATGTCCGCACCGAAATGGTCGCGCAACCAGCGCAACCGGTCCAGATCGGCATCCAGATCCGCTCCGATGCGAATCTTCAGTTGCGTGAATCCCCGCGCTACATACGCAATGCAGCGACGCTGAAAGGTCGGCATATCGCTGAAGAACAGGGTCTGGTTGGTCGGATAACGAACCACCCCGGTCCCACCCAGCATGTGGGCCAGCAGAACGCCCTCGCGCCGGGCCAGAAGATCATGGACGGCCAGATCGACCAGCATCCGCACAGGCGCCGGCACCGAAAGAGGCAGTGCCGCGACAAAGGCCCGCAAATCCGCGCTCGCCTCGGGCCAGTCGCTCCGCGATACGAAGCGCCGTGCCGCATCCAGCACCGCCTGCGGCGCCAGACCGGTCAGATAGGCTATGTTCAGCCGGACTTCGCCGACGCCCCGATGCACGCCGTCGTCCAGCAGAAGATACAGCGCGTCCAGCGCCTGCACCGCGCCGGAGGACGCGGTATGCACCGCCATTCCACCCGCATAGTGCAGTTGCGCGCGTCGCAGGGTGGCGCGCAGGCTCATCCCGTCACCATTGGCGGCATGAGACGGCAGACGATATCGACATAGATGCGCGTGGCATCGGCCAGTTCACCGATGGTCACGAACTCGTCGGGCTTGTGCGCATTGGCCAGGTCGCCCGGACCGATCACCACGCCCGATGCACCGGCCTCGCGAAAATGCACGAGATCGCATGCACCCTGAAAGCCGAACGGCCCCGGCCGGGCAATATCCGCCGCCGACGCCGCGGCCAGAGCGGCCACGCTCAGGGGCGCGTCGGGCGCGGTCTGCGTCGCGCCCCCCGTGGTCGGCTTGTAACCGGTCACCTTCGCCACGATACCCTCTTCCTGCCGGGCACGCTCCAGCAGGGCCAGGATATCGGCCTTGGCGGCCTCTTCGTCCTCGCCCGGCACCAGGCGGCGGTCCAGCAGCAGTTCGCAGGCGTCCGGCACCACATTGTCGGCCTTGCCGCCGCCGATGCGCGTCACACACAGGCTGGCATTGCCGACCAATGGATGCGTGATATGGCGGATCACCCCGCCATGATGCGCCTCGATCCGTGCCATCAACCGCCCCGCGTCATAAATCGCGTTCCGGCCCAGTTCCGGTGTGCCCGAATGGGCGGTCACGCCCTCGACCAGCACGATCGGGCGCAGGCTTCCCTTGTGCGCCGTAAAGACGGCATTGGAGGTCGGCTCGCCGATAATCGCAAAATCGATCGCCGGACAGTCGCGGGTATAAAAGCGCGCTCCCTGGCTGGAAACCTCCTCGTCCGCCACGAAGACGGCAATCAGCGTGCCAGACCACGCCGCGCGCGAGGTCGCGAGAATACGCGCGGCCTCCAGCATGGAGGCCAGCGAGCCCTTGCAGTCGCAGGCGCCACGCCCATACAGCCGCTCGCCCTCGCGCGTCATGCGCAGCGCCTCATGCGTCCACCCCGATCCGACGGGCACGGTGTCCATATGCGTGTTGAAGGCGAGGACGGGGCCAGGGCCATTGCGCAAGGTGGCGGAAATATTGGGCCGATCCGGCGCATATTCGGCAATGGCGATTTCGAAGCCCAGCGGCTCCAGTTCCCGTGCGACGAAACGCGCCACTTCCGTCTCATGTCCAGGCGGATTCTCGCTCGGCATGGCGATCATTTCCGCCAGATCGGAAACCAGCCTGTTGATATCCGGACTACAGCTCATCGTAAAAAACCATCTACAGATCGGTTGAAGAAGAAAATGCACCCGCATGGGGCATCGCATGCGTCAGGAACCGGCGCAGGCGCGGATTGGCATCCGCGGAGAAAGCCTGGCCGGCGGCAGCCTCGGCCACGATTTCCCCGCCTTCCATGAAGACGATGCGATCCGCGACCTTGCTGGCGAAGGCAATGTCGTGCGTCACGATGATCCTGGTCATCCCAGCCAGGGCATCGGACCGGAAAAGCGCCTGAAGCGCCTCGATCGATTCCGGATCGAGAGCCGATGTCGGTTCGTCGAACAGCATCAGTTCGGGCCGCATGACCAACGCGCGCGCAATCGCGACACGCTGCTGCTGGCCACCCGACAGTTCATGCGGATAGCGATCCGCCTTGTCCGCCAGTCCGACAGCCGCCAGCAGATTCATCGCCCGCGCATCGGCATCCGCCAGAAACCCAGCCCCGGCTGTCCGGGGCGCCAGCAGAAGATTGGCCCGTACATCGAGATGTTCGAACAGGCAATAATCCTGAAAGACCATGCCGATCATCCGCCGGACCTCGGTGGCCGACACATGCCGCGCCATCAGGTCCCGTCCCCGAAAGAGGATCTGCCCGCTATCGGCACGGAGCAGCAGGTTCAGGCATCGCATCAGCGTGGACTTGCCCGATCCCGATGGCCCGAGAATGACCACGGTTTCCCCTTCTGCCAGATCCAGCGTGCAATCGTGCAGAATCCGATGGGTTCCGATCGTCAGGCAGAGGCTGCGCAGCGACAGTACGGATGCCGATTCGCTCATCGCACATCCCCCCCGGCCGGCAGGAGATGACGCAGCCACCCCCGTCCATTATCGCTCCTGCGGCGGGGCGAGACATATCGCTCCAACCTGTATTGAAGCAGCATGAACAGGGTCGTGAACGCCAGATAATACAGCGCGGCGGCGCTCAATGCTTCCAGATAACGGAAGTTGGCGCTGGCAGCCTGGTCCGCGACCAGCAGAAGCTCCTGCACGGCAATGACCGAGACGAGAGAACTGGTCTTCAGCATCCCGATGACCTGGTTGCCCAGCATGGGCAACACGACCCGAAATGCCTGCGGCGCCACGACATGCCGAAACACCGATACCGGCGACATGCCTAGCGCCAGTGCGGCCTGCCGCTGACCCGGTCGCACGGCATCCAGGCCCGAGCGCACGATTTCAGCCATATAGGCACCTTCGTTGAGCGACAGCGCGACGATGGCGCTGGTCAACGCCGGCAGGCGCACGCCCAGCAGAGGCAACACATTGTACACGAAGACGATCTGCAACAGCACCGGCGTACCCCGGAACAGCCACAAATACAGAAAGATCGGCCCACGCAGGAAACGACCGGCCCGCCCGAGTTGCCCCAGTGCCGCCAGCACCCCGACGAAACTGCCCAGCACCAGCGAGGCGACGGTCAGGAGCATCGTCATGCCCGCACCGCGCAGGAAGGGCGCGGAGACGACAAAGTCACCGATATAGGCAAGCCCGTCCCACACCGGGTGGACCACCCTGGCAGCCTCCCCCGTCCCGCCGGGCAACCGGTCCGCCTCCAGATGCCACTTGCGCAGCAGGCGGTCGAACGTACCGTCGCCATGCAGCCTGTCCAATGCCTGCTGAAGGCGGGCATGGAGTTCGCCATCCCCCTTGCGAATGGCGAACCCGATCCGGGCGTTCTCTCCGAACGGCGTACCGACGACACGATATCCACCCGGTACCTGCGCCTCCAGCACCGCGGCTCCGAAGCGCGACGTAAACGCACCGTCGGCACGCCCCTGCAACAGATTCAGGGCCGTATCCTGCGCAGTGGGATAGGCCAGCACCGTCAAGGGCGGCCGCCCCGCGTCGCGGCATGTGCGATCCGCGACATGCGCGTCGCGTTCCTCGATCCCGCCAAGCGTGACCGCAATACGTTTTCCGCAAAGGCTCAGATCATAACCGGTAATCGCCGATGCCCCCTCCGCCCGGACCAGCACCATGTTGTCGATGGTCATGTACGGAACGAATTCCACCGCCTGCTCCCGCTCGGGGCTCAGATACATGGCGGAATTGATCAGATCGATCCGGCCGCCCTGCAATGCCGGGATAAGGCCACCGAACTCCATGTTTACGGCGTCGGCCTGCACCCCCATCTTTCCGGCCACGGCCTGGGCAAGGTCGATGTCGAACCCCGTCAGCGTTCCATTCTGCACGAACTCGAACGGCGCAAACGTCGCGGCCGTCCCGTAGGTCAGCTTCCCGGCCACAGCCAGGCCCTCAGCCCGCGCGGGCAGGACCGCGCCGAACAACAGAAGAGGCAGAACGAAAGACCTGAGGTCACGCAGCGACATGAGATTCCAGAGCGTTTGGATACGTGCAGGATTGTCTTTTTTTTATAAATTAAGACAACGCCTTTCGCACGATCATGTCAAGCACGAAATGAGAAGGCATCCCTCCCCCCGTACCCTGCGTGCCGAAGTCGGAAAATTGTCTCTGAAAGTAGAATAAAATCAGGTGTTTGGGATATCGATCAGCACATGGGCCGCACTGAGAGCCTGATCGAGATGCAACGACATCAGAATGGAGGCGCGCTGCAACTTCCCCTCGCCCAGCGCCGCCATGACGGCCAGATGCTCCTCGCACCACAGATGCACACGCGCGCGGTTCGAGTAACCGCCGAACTCCAGCAGCCGACGCAGACGGCTCTGCTGTCTCATCGCCTGGACCACGAACGTGTTATGAGAAAACTCGGCGACCATCTCATGAAAACGACTGTCCGCTTCGAACAGGACCCGAGGCTCCAGCGCATCGACATCGGCGCACGCGATCTGCCGATGCTGCTGGATGCTCTGCTCCAGTTGCGCGTGATCGACCCGGAAACCGGGCAGAAGAATCGCCTGGGGCTCGAACATGCGACGAAACTGGAAGCTTTCTTCAAGGGCTGCCCCGTTATCCAGTGCCTGCACGAACGACCAGTTTCGCGCCCCGTTCGATTGCAGCAACCCGTCATCCGTCAATCGCCGAAGCGTCTGGAGCATCACGGTCCGGTCGGCCTTGTAAAGCGCGGCAAGGTCTCTCTGCGTGAAGTCGTTCGCAATCCGCCCGGCCAGCCGATCCCGGACCAGACGGATATAAAGATCCTGGTCAGGCGTCGGAGGAGGCGACAGCGCGATCTCGTTGATCGAATCCAGCGCCATTTCCAGGAAATATCCCTGGTTGCGCCGCGCCTGGACAATCCCGCGCGACGCCAGGATCTGCAATGCGGACCGCACCGGCGTCCGCGAAAGGCCCAGTTGATCACTCAGCCATTGCTCGCGCAGATGGTATCCCCGCTCCGCCCGCTCCCGTCGCAGAAGATCGACGATCGCGTTGGCTATCGTATATTGCCGATGGACACTCGACCGCACGGGGAGCAAGGCACTCGTATTCACTGTCATTCCTGCAATGCGACATGTCGGAGAAGCGACGCCCGACATGCTATCATAAGCATGCCAGTATGCATTGCCAAACGGCGCCCGCCGGCAGCGGAGCCCGTCAGACGGGCATGCACGCCGCGACGATGCGCTCGCAGGTCGCCCGCAGCGTATCGGTCTCGATCGCAAAGGCCAGACGCAGGTGCCCCGGCGCCCCGAACGCCGTCCCCGGCACCAGTGCCGCCCGTGCGGACTCGATCAGCCATGCCGCCATGCCGACATCATCGGCAATGCCCAGCGGCGGCCCCGAGCCGGCCAGCCACGCCCTCACGTCGATAAAGACGTAAAAAGCACCGTCCGGCTGCCAGGCACGCAGGCCCGGAATCCGTGCGACCATATCCATGACGATCGCCCGGCGGACTGCCAGCGTTTCCAGCCACCCCTCCAGAAAGACAGGCGGCTCGACAAGTGCCGCGATCGCCGCGCCCTGGCTGATACTGCTCGGGTTCGAGGTACTCTGCGACTGTAGAATATCCATCGCCCGCACCAGCCATTCCGGCCCCGCCGCATAGCCAAGCCGCCACCCCGTCATGGCATGGCTTTTCGACACGCCATTGACCGTCAGAACACGGTCACGCATGTCCGGCCTTACCTGTAGCGGCGTGGAGAATGGCACCCCATAGCGCAGCGGCTCGTAAATATCATCCGCCAGCACGAGAATATCGGGAAACCCGTCCAGGACCTCCAGCAACGCACGCAGGTCTGCGGCCGTGTACACCGCCCCCGTCGGGTTGCCGGGGGAATTGAGCACCAGCCAGCGCGTACGCGGCGTCATGGCGGATCGCAACATTTCGGGCTGTAATTTCCATCCCGACGCCATGGTCGTACCCACCGCGACCGGCCGCCCCCCGGTCAGGCGGATCATATCGGGATACGACACCCAGTACGGCGCAGGCAGGATCACCTCGTCACCGTCATCGAGCGTGGCCAGAAATGCATTGAAAATAAGCTGCTTGGCGCCATTCCCCGCGATAATCTCCGCATTCCGGAACGAAATGCCGTTGTCGCGTTGGAATTTTTCCCGAATCGCTTCCTTCAGGGACACCGTTCCGGAAACTGCGGTATATTTCGTCTCTCCGCGGTCGATCGCGCGCTTCCCCGCCGTCACGACATGCGCCGGCGTCGCGAAATCCAGCTCTCCCTCGCCCAGATTGGTGATGACGATTCCCTGCGCCGCGGCCGCACGCACCCGGTCCGAAACCGCCGCCGTCGGCGACGCCCCGACGCGCGACATCCGCTCAGACAGACGCCCAGAGGGGGTCGCCGTAGCGGAAATCTCAGATAAATCATTATTATTCAATGCATTAATCCCACATCACGAGCCAATGAAAACGGCTCGGGGCGCGCCGATGCCCCTGCTTTCCGTCGCACATTGTATTTATTTTGTCATTTAGATCAATCTGGGCTGGATTTTTATTTCGATAATGGATTATGTGCATGTCAGGCCGTCGCGTAATCGAAACATTACCGACCCAACCTGGGGGAGTGACTCAGCATGACGCTTTTGCTGGTTCGGTATCCTGAAGAGGATGGCGGATATTTTTCTGCTGCTGCCGCCCTGTGGGCAGAACGCTGCAATGCGACAGTCATGCAGTCCGATGTCGTCTCTTCGCATTTCTCAGACTCGGTAAAAGAATTTCCGACGCAGGACGGCTACCTCGCCCATGCGGGCTGGCTCTGGGTAGACAGGTTTCGTCCGAACGTCACATCATGGCCGTTCTCCGACGAGGCGATTCTGGCGCGTGCGGCAACCTGCGGGCATGTCGTCGTACCCTTCATGTCCTGTGACATGTCCTGGGCCGCCGCGCTGCAACGCCGCGCCATCTCCGCCGGAACAGACTGCACAATCGCCACCGCCCGCTTTCTCGGCGAGAGTCTTTTTCTCCAGATGGAAGAAGGCGAGGATCACCATATCGGTCTACGGGATGCATCGGGTCGTGTCTTTCCCATTCCGGACTCGGGGAAGACAGCAGGACCACGCAGAGGGAAGACGCTGAAAATCGTCGTGACGGGGGATGAAAGGCATCACCGCCATCGCAATCCAGCCACCCTCTGCGCCCTTGGCGATGCCGCGGATCATCTGGACCTGACACTCGACATCAGTTTCCTCTCCGATAAGACTTTGTCCTGCCACGGCGCCGCAGCGTGTCTCGATGCGGCGTCTGGGGTCGTCCTCCCTGGGGGCGACATCGCCAATGCCGCGACACAGATGATCATTGCCGACCACTGCCTGCGCGCCGGCATCCCCGTCGTCGGACTGTGCCTAGGCATGCAAAGCATGATCACCGCCGTCGTCCGTCAGTACCCATCCTATACCGGCGCCGATCTGGCGGAACGTGCTCCCAATGCGCCATTCCTCAGCTTCGTGCCCATCTCCGGCGCCGATGGCAGCATCCGCCGCAGGGTCGGCGCCCAGGCACTCAGGGCCTGCGCATCATCGACTTTCGGGCGCGCCCTGGAATCGGCGCCCGTCATTCGCAGCAATCACAGATACCGCCTCAACCCCGCCCTGCTCCCCGATCTCGAACAGATGGGCGTGAAGATCGCCGCGACAGATCCATCGGGCGACATCATCGAGGCCATCGAGCTTCCCGCGCATCCCCATTTCAAGGGCATGCAGGGTCATCCGGAATGTGTGTCCACCGCGGAGCGACCGCATCCGGCCTTACTGGATTTCCTACAGAGCACGTCCGCGTATGCGGAAACAAAAAAGGCCACGACATGAATCTTCAACTTGAGGGCAGAGCCGCCCTGGTCATGGGCTCCAGTCGCGGGCTTGGACGCGCCTGCGCCAAAGCCCTCGCCCGCGAGGGCGCGCATGTCATCCTGACCGGACGGCACGAGGCCACGCTTCAGGCCGGCTGCACGGCAATCCAGGAAGAAGGCGGCAGCGCCTCCTTCCGCGTCGTGGATTTTCAGGATACGGAGCGCGCAATGCAGCATATCGCCGGGCTCGGCGATATCGACATCGTCGTCACGAATTGCGGCGGCCCCCCACCGGGACCGATCGCCACCGTCAACATTGCCGATCTGGGGCGCCATTTCGATACCATGGTGCGCGTGCCCGTCGCTGTCGCCAGCACATTCCTGCCCGGCATGCGCCAGCGCGGCTTCGGCAGAATCATCAACATCGTGTCTTCCGGGGTTATCCAGCCCATCGCCAATCTGGGCCTGTCCAACATGCTGCGCCCCGCGATTCTCGGCTGGGCCAAAACCCTCGCCGCGGAAGTCGCCGCCGATGGCGTCACGGTCAATTCCGTCGTCCCCGGACGCATCCATACCGAGCGCGTCGACGAACTCGACGCCGCAGCCGCCAAAAGACAGGGTCGCTCGCCCGAGGATGTCGCGCGCGCCTCGCGGGAAAACATTCCCATGAAACGCTACGGCAGACCCGATGAATTTTCGAATGCGGTTGCATTTCTCGCCAGCGACCGCGCCAGCTACATGACGGGCAGCCTCATCCGGGTCGATGGCGGCCTGATCGCGGCGATCTGATTTCTTCCCGACATTCCATCAAAAATACGCACGAGAGGGCATAAGGTATGAAGCCTTGCACGAGAAAGCTGTACGTTTTTCTGAGCACGACAATGCTGTGCAGCTATCTGGGTACAGCCGCGCATGCCGCGACAGGCCCGACAGCTTCCCCCACTCCGCCGCCGGGCAGGAAGCACACCCCTATCCTTCCCCCCGCCAGCCCCTCGAAGACGGAATCCGAGACTATCGCCGTAACGGTCAGACGTGTCGCCAATGGCACGCAGACCAGCATCTCGCAGCAATTGATCTCGCAGGCGGTTCCCGGCACCAACCCGATGAAGATCCTGGGGCAGATGCCGGGCATCATGTTCCAGACCAACGATGCGCAGGGCATCGATAACTATGCCGCCCAAATCTACGTCCATGGTTTCCAGCAACAGGAAATCGGCATGACGCTGGACGGCATGCCCATGGGCGAAATGACCTATCGCAACTATAATGGCCTCAACCCCCTCCAGGCGATCTCGTCGGAAAACGTCGCCCGGATCGACGTTTCCCAGTCCGCCGGCGCGGAAGCGATCGCCGCCACCAACAATCTGGGCGGTTCGTTCGAATACGTCTCTCTCGACCCGAAAGACCGACGCGGCGGCACGGTCGCACAGACATTCGGCAGCAATCGCACCTTCCATACATTCATTCGCTTCGACAGCGGCGTCCTGAACCCGTCCGGGACCAAGTTCTTCGTTTCCTACTCCCGCAACGATGCCGGATTCTGGGGCGGTTCGCGCGCCAACCTGTTCACACAGCAGGTCAACGCCAAGCTGATCCAGCCGATCGGCAACGATAGCAGCATCTCCGCCTATTTCGACTGGTCCGACCTGCATGAATACAGTCGGCAGGACTACTCGCTCGAAATGCTCGATACGCTCGGCTATGACAGCAACAACTATTACAATGGCCGGACCAGCGGCTACCGTACCGCCTACGCCGCGGCCGAGGGCCATTACGGCAGCGCGTACCAAAAACTGAGCGACCCGGCAGACGCCTCGGTCTACGATGCCGGAACCAACGTGGTCGACTATTTCGGCGGCATCAAGGCAGACCTTTCACTGGCCCCCCATCTACGCTGGACGACGACGGCCTATGGCCATGGTGAAGATTCGCAGACCACCTGGACATCGCCCTTCTTTCCCTCCCCCAACGGCGCACCGATGTCGGAAGTCGTAAAGGAACCCGCGATCGAGCGATTCGGCATTCTTTCAGCGTTGCATTACAATATCGCCCATAATCAGTTAGGCATGGGCGTCTGGTACGAAAACAATTCCTACCAGTCCCCCATGAACGCCTACGAGCAGCCGGCCATCGTCGATGGGGTCATCCAAGGGCCGCTGCGCAGCGGCGTATCGAAATGGAGCGACCCCTTCGCCCAGATATTCAATCAGGATTACAGTACCAACGTCTTTACCGCCTTCGTTCAGGATACCTACCGGCCGGTCAAGAATCTCTACCTTCACTTCGGCTTCAAATCCATTCTCGACACCACCCGTGTCGGCAATGCCTATATCAACCCGGCCTATTACGGTGCCAATATCGGCGCCCTGACCGGCAGCGAAGGTCTGACGGTCGCAAAACCCTTCCTGCCGCATATCAGCGCGAACTGGAAGTTCCTGAAGAATCACGAGTTGTTCTTCGATATTTCCGAAAGCGTCCATACATACGCCGAGTCCGGCTACAAGCTCTCCAATTCTCCCTTTGCTGTCCTACAATCGGCCTTCAATGCGTCACGCTCCCAGATCCGACCGGAGACCGCATGGACATACGCTGTCGGCTATCGGTATTCGTCGCCGATCGTCGCCGGTTCGCTTTATGCATACCGGACCAACTTCCAGAACCGCCTGCAACAGATCACGTCCGGCTCACTTATCAATCCGGTCTCCGAGGTCGCCAACGTCGGCAGCGTGACCATGGACGGCGTCGATGCCAGCGTGACCCTGACCCCGATCCGTCACCTGTCGATCTACAACTCGATCAGCTACGATCATGCGACCTACGATAACGACCTGCGCAACGGCACGACGCTCTATCCGACGACCGGCGTACAGATCGTCAATTATCCGCGCCTGATGTATAAAAGCCGCCTGTCCTACGAATGGCATGGCGCCATGGCCTATATCGACGCCAGCTATATCGGGCGTCGTAATTTCACCTACACCGGCGACGTCAAGATGCCATCTTACTGGATCACCAATCTCGGCGCCCAGTACCGGTTCGGCGAAATGGGGAAATACAACCGGCACCTCGCCTTCCTGCGCAACCTCGTCGTGTCCTTCAACATCAACAATCTGACAAACACGAAATACATCTCCACAATGGGAGAAGCCGGCAACCCCATGAACGTGGCATCGGGCGCCCTGAGCTATCAGGGCTTCGAACTCGGCGCGCCGCGACAGTTCTTCGGCACGGTCAAGGCCGAGTTCTGATCCCGCTCCGCCACCCCGCGATACCGGTGCCTGTCACCCCCATGGCAGGCACCGAAATCCTCCTCCCTGCCCCCCGTGCCACCCCTGCGCTACCCACCTTTCCAGACCAGCAGTGCCCCATCACGAAACAAGCGGGCCCGTGTGATATCCAGCGACACGCCCTCGATCCCCGCATGATGGATCTGCTCCGGCAGAACGAGAATCTCGACCGTCCGCTTACCCAACGCCACCTCCAGGCGCCGCATGGCTCCCAGCCAGCCCCCGAACACCGTGGCCTGGCCGCTTCCCTCCGCAACCAGACATATTTCATGCGGTCGCAGATACGCCGTCGCCGGACCGTCGGTCGCGGCAACCGGAAAACGCAGCACATTCGCATCGTCCGGCAAAAAGCTGCCTTGGACGACCCTCCCCTGAAACGCCAATGCTTCGCCCAGAAACTCCATCACGAACGGCGTGGCGGGCGCGGCATCCAGCATCTCGGCCGGCGCATCCTGCACGATACGGCCATTCTGCATCACCACCAGCCGGTCGGCCACTTCCAGCGCCTCGTCATGGTCATGGGTCACCAGCACCGTCGTCAGTCCAAGCTGGTCATGCAGCCCACGCAGCCAGCGGCGGATCTGCCGCCGCACGATCGGGTCCAGCGCACCGAACGGCTCGTCCAGCAGCAGCAGCCCCGGCTTCGTCGCCAATGCACGCGCCAGGGCCACCCGCTGCCGCTGGCCGCCGGACAACTGGTCCGGATAGGCGTCCCCCAGCATCGGCAACTGGATCAACTCCAGCAGTTCGGCCACCCGACCGGCAATCGCCCGCCGATCCGGGCGTTCCCTGCGCGGCAGCACATCCAGCCCGAAGGCAATATTGCGCGCCACCGTCATATGCCGGAACAGCGCGTAATTCTGAAACACGAAGCCGATCCGCCGCTCCCGCATCGGCCGCCCCGCCAGCGTCCGGCCATCGACCAGCACCGTTCCTTCGTACGGCCCATCCAGCCCCGCGATCGTCCGCAGCAGCGTGGTCTTGCCGGCGCCGGACGGCCCGACCAGCGCGACGAACGCCCCGTCCTCGATGGTCAGCGACACATCGTCGAGCATCTTGCGCGACGCATTCGGCGCATGGCGCGTCAGGGACTGGATCTGGACGCTCATGACGACGCTTTCCTGAAATCATGCTCGAGAAACGACCGCAGCAGAACGGTGGCCATGGCGATCAGCGCCAGCAGCGCCGCCATGGCGAAGGCGGCGACCGTCTGGTAGCCATTATAGAGTGTCTCGATATGCAGCGGCATGGTTTCGGTCAGCCCCGGAATATGGCCCGAGACGACCGACACCGCACCGAACTCCCCGATCGCCCGCGCCGTCGTCAGCAGAATGCCCGACAGCAGCGCCCAGCGCGCATCTGGCAACGTCACCCGCCATAATGTCCGCCAGAACCCGGCTCCGAGCAAAAATGCCGCTTCCTCCGCCTCACGCCCCTGCTGTTCCATCAACGGCATCAGCGTCCGCGCGACATATGGAAAGGTGACGAAGAGCGTCGCCAGCAGAATACCCGGCGTGGCAAACGCGATCTGGATATGGTGTCGGTCCAGCCAGTCACCCCACCAGCCCTGCCGTCCGAACAGCAGCAGCCAGACCAGGCCCGCGATCACCGGCGAAACACTGATCGGCAGTTCGATCAGCGCGACCAGGGCCGCCCGCCCGCGAAACCGATATTTCGTCACCAGCCACGCCGCCATGACCCCGCCGAAGGTGTTGACGATCACAGCGACGAGCGTCACCTCCAGCGTCAGGCGGATCGCGGACAGTGCATCCGGGTCCAGCAGGCTGCGCCACGCAGCCCCCAGCCCCGCGCGCAGGGCCTCCACCATCACCAGCAGCACCGGCAGCACCAGCACGGCCAGCACCGTCAGATAGGTACCGGCGACCAGCACCGCATTGCCACCACGCGAGGGTCCGCCCATCACGCCGCCCCCCGCGCCACCAGCCCGCGCGACACGCGGCGGCGCAGCGCGGCAACCCCGGTCATGCACATCAGCGCACTCAGCAGCAGGATCAGCGCAATGGCGGTGGCGCCCTCATAATCATATTCCTGCAACCGCACCACGATCAGCAGCGGCGCGATCTCGCTATGGAACGGCTGGTTGCCGGCAATGAAGATCACCGACCCGTACTCGCCGATACAGCGCGCGAACGCCAGGCTGAACCCCGCCACCAGCGGCGGCAGCAAGGGCGGCAGGATCACCCGACGGAAATTCTGCCACGGGCTCGCCCCCAGCAGCAGCCCCGCTTCCTCCAACTCCGGCGGCAGCCCCCGCAGCACCGGCTCCACCGCCCGCACGATAAAGGGCAGGCCGACGAACATCAGCGCCACCACGATCCCGGCAGGCGTGTAGGCCACGCGGATGCCGGCACGGGCCAGCAGCGCACCGATCCACCCAGTGGGTCCATAGAGTGTCGCCAGCGTAATACCCGTCACCGCGGTCGGCAGGGCAAAAGGCAGGTCGATCAGCGCATCGACCGCCCGCCGGCCCGGCAGGCGCGCCCGCACCAGAGCCCACGCCAGCAGCAGGCCCAAGGGCACGTCGATCAACGCCGCCAGCGCGGCACAACTGAAACTGACGCGCAGCGCCGCATACATGCGCCCGTCATGCAGTACCCGCAGCATCACCGCCCCGCCATCCTGCCAGGGGCGCAATACCAGGGCCGTCAACGGCAGCACGACAATCAGGCCGGTCCAAACCAGCGTAAAGGCAATGGAAATGGAAAGGCCCGGCAGCCCATCGCGCCGCCGCAGGCAAAACACCATGAAAGAGTCCGTTATCGGCTGTAAATCTGGTCGAACACACCGCCATCGGCGAAATGCGTCCTCTGGAGCTTAGTCCATCCCCCCAGACTCGCGACATCGAATGTTGTCGTCTTCGGGAAGACCGATGCCGTTTCCGCCACGATCGCCGGGTCGACCGGCCGGAAATAATGCTTCGCCCCGATCCGCTGCCCCTCGGGCGTGAACAGGAAATCGAGAAAACCCTTCGCGACCTCCGCCGTACCATGCGCCTGCACGTTCTTGTCCACCACCGCCACAGGTGGCTCTGCCAGGATCGTCACCGGCGGCACCACGATATCGAACTTGTCCGGTCCCAGGTCACGCGCCGCCAGCAGCGCCTCATCCTCCCAGGCGATCAGCACGTCGCCCAGCCCGCGCTGCACGAAACTGTTGGTGGCGCCGCGTGCCCCGGTATCCAGCACCGGCACATGAGCGAACAGCGATTTCAGATAAGCGGTCGCGGTAGCCTCTGACCCGCCCGGCTGGCGCAGCGCCCACCCCCAGGCGGCCAGGTAGTTCCAGCGCGCGCCGCCCGAGGTCTTGGGATTGGGGGTAATCACCTGCACGCCGTCCCGCAGCAGATCGGGCCAGTCATGGATGCCCTTGGGGTTGCCCTTGCGCACCAGGAACACGATCGTGCTGGTGTACGGCGTGGCGTTATGCGGCAGCCGCGTCTGCCAGTCCGCCGCCAGCAGGCCATGCTGGGCCAGAATGTCGATGTCATAAGCCAGCCCCAGCGTCACCACATCAGCCGGCGCCCCTTCCAGCACCGAGCGCGCCTGCGCGCCCGACCCGCCGTGCGAGGAGGTCACCACCACCTGATCGCCCCCATGGGCCTTCGCCCAGAAGGCGGCGAAGGCCCGCCCGGCATCGGCATAAAGCTCGCGCGTCGGATCATACGACACATTCAGCAGCCGGGTCGCCGCAGCCGCCGGACGCGGCCGCGCCCCGATGGCGAAGACTGTTGCGGCAGCGGCCGTTCCGGCCAGAAACCCGCGCCGCGACGACACCGTGAAACCGTTTTTCATATCGTTTCTCGTTCTGATGGCAGTTGCCGATGAAATATCGAGATATGCAGGGAAGACCGGTTCAGAACGTGGCCTGCACGCGCCCGGCGACGGCATTGCCCGTCCGCCCCAGCAGATCCACGCCACCCGAGACACCCTTCGACCGGGTCACGATGAAATGGTCGAAATCCAGCATGAACTTGAAATGCTGGTTCGGATACCAGTTCAGGCCGCCAGCCCACACCGTCTGCTGGTCGCCGTTGACGCCCCTGCCGCCTTGGCTGGCCACATCGGACAGATCCGTCACGCTCCAGCGGCCGCTGAGTTCCAGCGCCCCCCAATCCCCCCGCGCCGGGTCGAAATCATGCTCGACGCCGGGCGTGGTAAACGCACCGCTCCTGACGTTGTATGCACGCCCCCGACCCAGCAGCGTATAGTTGGCGGCGACATACCATCCGTCGAAATTCAGCGACGGCAGGGGCGTCGCGCCGGTATTATGCCCCCGTTCCACGCCTACATGGTAATACTCGCCCTTCAGCAGGAAATTCCGCCAGCGAAAGGCCAGTTGCGGTCCCGCCGCCCATATCTGGGACACATTGGTCAACGCGCCCGATGTCAGCAGCGAAGTCTCGCCCAGCGGCACCTCCATATTGTCGCTGAAGGTATAATTGCGGCCATTCGCATTCTGATTGACCTTGAAGGCACTGGTCGCACCCGCGCCGACATGGACGTCGATATCCTTGCTGACATAAGGCCGGCCGACGATACGGGCCACCGCGCCGGTCTGGCTGTCGGTAATCGTCGTATCCTTGTTCCGGTCGCCGAATTTCTGCCCGGTGAAATAGGCCGCCGCCTGCCAGCGATTTTCATAATGCTCGCCACCGACGCTGAAGCGCGCAACGCCCCCCGCCAGGTTGCGCACCAGATCGACGATGGTCGGGCGTTCAAGGAATTCGAACGACGATGCCCGCTCGGCGCTTTCCTCTTCCATACGCGGCTGGAAGTAACCGACGGTCAGCGTCGTATGATGCAGGCCGGTATAGTTCATGTTGGCCTCGAACAGGCTGACCGACCCATCCACCGAACTGGACCCGAATTCCGGCGTGACGTTCGCCACCCAATCCTTGTAGCGCCAGGAGAAATAGATGCGCAGACGCCGGGCATTCTGGGTAAATTTATTGAAATTGCCGGTCGCCTCGCCCCGCTTGGGCCCAGCACCGATAAACCCGCCCAGATCCCCCTGCGCCGTCAGGCCGATCGAAAAACTGTAGGCACCATCCTGCGACGAGATCGTGGGCCGCCCTGCCGGAAAGCCGATCCGCATACCGCCCACCTGCACGGTCTCGTCCCGCGCGCTGGCGGCCCGGATTTCCGCCCAGGACGGAATCGGTCCTTCCGGCGTGACCAGCCGTGTCTCGGCATCGGTACGGGGCCGCCGCGTGGCCGCCGGTCCCTGCGGCTCGCCGATCGCGGGTAGCGGGCCTCCGGCCCAGCGATGCGCGTGCACCACATGCGGCGCCCCCACGGCCGCATGGCCGGCCGTAACCGGCGTCGCCCTTCCCTCGTCGCGGGCGATCCGGGCCTGAAGCACCCGAATCTCATCGCGCATCTGCCGCTGCATCTCCCGCATTTCACGACGCAACGCCGTGACTTCATCATCCTGCGAAGCAGCCTGCGCCAAAGCCGGCAGAAAAGCAGGGGACAGGGCCGTGGCCACGGCAAGAAGGCGCCGGACTTTCAAACCTTCTTTCATCTTCTTACGAAACCTCGACCCGGCACATAGACATGTTTCACGACATCTTTCGTATTTAATACAAACCGCAATGATTGATGTCACGTTACAATTTACAGGTCAATAGCGTGCAAGTTGGATTGTCTGGTCATATTTGTTTAATTTAGACAGACTACAAGCCGGAAAGAAATATTTCCACTATTTTTATTTGTTATTTATCACCCCTGAGAGCCTGACCAAAAATGCGGTCTGGTGAGCGAGAGCGGCTCATCAGGGCCGCGTCCGACGTGTGTTTCTGAGCATTTGAAGCGGAGCGGCCTTGATGGCCGTGAGCACCGAAGCGCAGGAGGCGCGCGTCGGATCGCCACCAGGGCGCATTTTCGGTCAGGCTCTGAAGCCATGTGGCGTCGATGCCCACAGCCACCAGACACACGGGAAAAGGCACGCCGTCCTCCCCCACCTCTTTCACTCGGGTCCTCAGAAACTGGCCTGGATCCGCCCCACAACGAGATTCCCGCTTCGGCCGAACAGGTTGACCCCATCAGCCACCCCCTTCGAGCGACTGACGATGAAATGGTCGAAATCCAGCATGAACTTGATATGCCGGTTTGGGTACCAGTTCACGCCCCCCTGCCACACTGTCTGCTGGTTGCCGTTCACACCAGCCCCACCCTGGTTCGCGACATCCGACAGATTCGTGACGCTCCAGCGGCCACTGATCTCCATCGCCCCCCAATCGCCATTCAGCGGATCGAAATCATGCTCGACCCCCGGCGTGATGAACGCGGCGATCTTGGGGTTATAAGATCGCGGCCGCCCGAACAGCGTATAATTGGCCGCGACATACCACCCGTCGAAATCCAGCGACGGCAGCGGTGCCGCGCCCGCCTCGCGGCTGCGCTCCACACCGATATGATAATACTCGCCCTTCAGCAGGAATCGCCGCCAGCGCACCCCCATCTGCGGACCGGCCGCCCAGATCTGCGCCACATTGGACAACGCCCCCGACGTCAGCAGTTCCGTCTCATCCAGCGGCACCTCGACATGGTCGGTGAACGTATAGGACCGGCCCTTCTCCCCCTGGTTCACCTTGAAGGCGCTGATGGCACCGGCCCCAACATGCACATCGACATCCTTGCTCACATAGGGCCGGCCGGCGATGCGCGCGACAGCGCCGGTCTGGCTGTCGGTGATCGTGGCATTCTTGTTGCGGTCACCGAATTTCTGCCCGGTAAAGTAGAGCGCCGCCAGCCACCGATCCTCGTAATGCTCGCCCCCGATGCTGAATCGGGCAACGCCCGCCGCGATATTGCGCACAAGATCGACAATGGTGGGGCGCTCGAGGAATTCGAACGCCACCGGACGCTCGGCACTTTCCTCATCCATACGCGGCTGAAAATAGCCGACCGTCAGCGTCGTATGCCGTAACCCGGTATAATTCAGGTTCGCCTCGAACAGGCCGACCGCCCCATCCGCATTCAGCGAGCCGAAATCGGGGGTAACTTTCGCCACCCAATCCTTGTAGCGCCACGAGAAATACATGCGCAGCCGTCGCCCGTTCTGGGTAAAGCTGTTGAAATTGCCCTTCGCCTCGCCCGCCCTGGCGCCGGTGCTCAGAAAGCCACCGATATCCTCCTGCAACAGCCCGCCGAGCGAGAAACTGTATGTCCCGTCATCCGACGATATCGTGAGCCGGCCGGACGGAAAGCCGACCCGCATGCCGCCCACATGCACGCTCTCGTCCTTCTCCGTCGCGGCCTTCACGTCCGCCCAGGACGGGATCGGCCCTTCCACCATGACCATCTGGCTCTCGGCGTCCGACCGGGACCGCACGGGGCCGGGTCCATGAGGCGCGCCGATCGTGGGCAATGGCCCGCTCCAGGTGCGCGGCACCGCATGGACGACACGAGGAGACGCCGCCGCCGGATGCGCCACATGCGCCTGCGGTACATGGCCCTCGTCCCGGGCGATCCGGGCCTGAAGCACACGAATCTCTTCGCGCATCTCACGCTGCATATCCCGCATTTCGCGCCGCAACGCCGCAATTTCATCGTCTCGGGGCGCCGCTTGGGCAAGTCCGGGCAGACCGACAACCGGCACCATGGTTGCCACAAAAAACAAATGCCGTGTTTTCAATAAAATAGTCTCTATCGCTCGAACACTCCGTGCCACCCCAGCAAGAGCGCAATGGATCGCACAGGTTTCCCGTAATCAACCACAGGAATGCTAAGGAACGCTAATGAACCGGTCAATGCTGCCGAATCGACATGACGCAACAAGTGAATAAATACCATTCAATAATTTTACATTATCTATAGACCAGACTTTCTATTCTCATCCCGCACTCCGTTACGTGACCATAAAAAAAACCCGGTCTTCACCAGGAAGACCGGGCCAGTAGGGGAGATGAGGAGAGACGTTATTTCTTGTTGTTATTCCTGCACGCCAGGAGGCGCCGGCTTCAGCCGAACTGCCCCATGGTGTTATGCGCGCCACCGGCCTTCAGGGCCGCTTCGCCGGCGAAATACTCCTTGTGATCGTCGCCGATATCCGACCCGGCCATGTTCTGATGCTTGACGCACGCGATCCCCTGGCGGATTTCCTCGCGCTGGACGTTCTGCACATAACCCAGCATCCCCTCCTCGCCGAAATATCTCTTGGAGAGATTGTCGGTCGACAGCGCCGCTGTGTGATAGGTCGGCAGCGTGATCAGGTGGTGGAAGATGCCCGCCCGCTTCGACGCATCCCGCTGGAACGAACGGATGCGCTGATCCGCCTCCGTCGCCAGGTCGCTCGCGTCGTAGCTCTGCGCCATCAGCCTGGCACGGTCATAGGCCGAAACGTCACGCCCTTCTTCCTTCCAGGCATCATAGACCTGCTGGCGGAAATTAAGCGTCCAGTTGAAGGACGGCGAGTTGTTGTAGACCAGCTTGGCATTCGGCACCGCGTCGCGGATCCGGTCCATCATGCCGGCGATCTGCTCGATATGCGGCTTTTCGGTCTCGATCCACAGCAGGTCGGCGCCGTTCTCCAGCGCGGTGATACAGTCCAGCACGCAGCGATCCGCACCGGTGCCGGGACGGAACTGGTACAGGTTGCTGGGCAGGCGCTTCGGGCGCAGCAGCTTGCCTTCGCGGGCAATGATCACGTCGCCGTCACGCACGGTGCCGTCGGTCACCTCCTCGCAATCCAGATAGGCGTTGTACTGGTCGCCCAGATCGCCCGGCTCGCTGCTATAGGCGATCTGCTTGGTCAGGCCCGCACCCAGACTGTCGGTGCGGCAGACGATCACGCCATCTTCCACCCCCAGTTCCAGGAAAGCGTAGCGCACGGCACGCACCTTCGCCAGGAAGTCCTCATGCGGCACCGTCACCTTGCCGTCCTGATGCCCGCACTGCTTTTCGTCGGACACCTGGTTTTCGATCTGGATGGCGCAGGCGCCTGCCTCGATCATCTTCTTCGACAGCAGGTAGGTTGCCTCGGCATTACCGAAACCCGCGTCGATATCGGCGATGATCGGCACGATATGGGTCTGGTGGTTGTCGATCTTCTCCTGGATCTCGGCCTGGCGCGCCGCATCACCCGCCTCACGCGCGGCGTCGAGGTCGCGGAACAGCATGCCCAGTTCGCGGGCGTCGGCCTGGCGCAGGAAGGTGTAGATCTCCTCGATCAGCGCCGGCACCGCCGTCTTCTCGTGCATCGACTGGTCGGGCAGCGGGCCGAATTCCGACCGCATCGCCGCGACCATCCAGCCGGAAAGATACAGGTAACGGCCCTTGAGCGACCCGAAATGCTTCTTCACCGAGATCATCTGCTGCTGCGCGATGAAACCGTGCCAGGCCCCCAGCGACTGGGTGTACTGTGCCGGGTCGGCATCATAGGCGGCCATGTCCTGGCGCATGATGGCGGCCGTATAGCGCGCGATGTCCAGCCCGGTCTGAAAACGGTTCTGAAGGCGCATGCGCACGACATAGTCGGGGTTGATCCCGCCCCAGGTGCCCTGCTTGGCCTGGATGATCTGGTTGAGCTTGGCGGTTGCCGATTCCTGATATGACATGTGACGGTTTCCATTATTCTTGGAAGGCGTGGCGTCACAAGGCTTAACGCCATCACGCCTCATGCCGGAAGGCGGAAACCAATCGTCACGCTGTATTTCTGTAAAGAATTCACAGACAGTAATTTCCAATAGAAAAGTCTTTTGCCACGCCGATCCCGGACCGGGCGCGCCGCCGCGCAACCCGGCCCGTCCACCCGATCAGCCGTGCGTCGGCATCGCGAATTCCGCACCCGAGCGGATTCCAGTCGGCCAGCGGGTGGTCACGGCCTTCATGCGTGTAAAGAAGCGCACACCTTCCGGCCCGTGCATATGATGGTCACCGAAGAGCGAATCCTTCCAGCCGCCGAAGGAATGGAAGGCCATCGGCACCGGAATCGGCACATTCACGCCGATCATGCCCACCTGCACCCCATGGGTGAACGCGCGTGCGGCATCCCCGTCACGGGTAAAGATCGCGGTGCCGTTGCCATAGGGGCTTTCATTGACCAGCGTCAGCGCACTGTCGAAATCCGGCACGCGCACCACGCAGAGCACGGGGCCGAAGATTTCCTCCCGATAGATCGTCATGTCCGTCGTCACATGATCGAACAGCGAGCCACCGATAAAGAACCCCTTCTCATGTCCGGCCACCACATGGTCGCGCCCGTCGACCACCAGGGTCGCGCCCTGTTCCACCCCGGCATCCACCAGCGCCCGCACGCGGGCCAGATGCTGGCCGGTAATCAGCGGCCCCATCTCGTTGCTGTTGTCGATGCCGTGGCCGATCTTCAGCGCGCGCGCACGCTCGGCCAGCTTGCTCACCAGCGCATCGGCAACCGGCCCGACGGCCACGGCCACCGAAATCGCCATGCAGCGTTCGCCGGCCGAGCCATAGGCCGCCCCCACCAGCGCATCCACCGCGCGATCCAGATCGCAATCCGGCATGATGACGGCATGGTTTTTCGCACCGCCCAGCGCCTGCACGCGCTTTCCGGCCGCCGTCCCGGTCGCATAGACATGCTTCGCGATCGGCGTGGACCCCACAAAGCTGACGGCTTCGATGCCACGATGCGCCAGGATGGCGTTGACCATATCCTTGTCGCCCTGCACCACTTGGAACACCCCGTCCGGCAGACCGGCTTCCTTGAAGATATCGGCCAGCAGAACGGCGGCCGACGGATCACGCTCGGACGGCTTGAGAATGAAGCAATTCCCGGTCGCCAGCGCCATCGGCGCCATCCACAGTGGCACCATCACCGGGAAGTTGAACGGCGTAATGCCGGCCACCACCCCCAGCGGCTGACGCATGGTGTGGGCATCGATCCCGCGACTGACCTGCTCGGTAAACTCGCCCTTCAGCAGTTCCGGCGCGGCGGTGGCATATTCCACCACCTCCAGCCCGCGCGTCACCTCGCCCTGGGCGTCTGAGAGAATCTTGCCATGCTCGGCCGTAATGACGGCCGCCAGTTCCCCCATGCGGGCCTCGATCAGGTCCCGCGCCCGGAAGAGGATGCGCGCACGGGTCAGTGGCGGCGTCTCGGCCCAGGCGGGAAAGGCGCGGCGCGCGGCGGCGATCGCGGCCTCCAGGTCGCTCTGCCCACCCAGCACGACCTGCGCCGCCACCGCACCGGTCGCCGGGTTGAACACATCGGCGCGGCCCGTTCCGTCACCCTCGCTATGCCGTCCATCGATAACGTGAGGAATGATCTTCATGGTCCTGATCCTTCGTATGCGTGTTGATAGTCAGATTTCCTGCCCGGATTCCGGAATCAGCGCCGACAGCGATGCCACTTGGCGTTTCCGGTCGCCACCGACAGGCAGCGTTTCAGGCACGAAGAAAAGGGTGACGAGAAAGCCGACAATGCAGACCGCGATCGGATAAAGCAGCCCCGCGAAGACATTCCCGGTGAGATTGACCAGGCTGAGGCCGATCAGCGGCAGGAAGCCACCGAAAATCCCGTTGCCGATATGATAGGGAATGGAAATCGACGTATAGCGGACCGCCGGCGGAAAACTCTCGACGATAAAGGCGCCATAAGGCCCGTAAATCATGGCGGCAATCACCACCAGCAGGAACACCGTTCCCGCGACAGGCAGAAAGTCGATCGTCGTGCCATGCACGGCGGAGCGCAGCAGCATGAACATCGGCAGGTAGAGAACAACCGCCGCCGCCATCCCGCACAGCGACAGCCGCTTGCGCCCGATCCGGTCCGACAGCGCGCCGAAGACGATGAAGAACGGCAGCCCGCACACCGCGCCCAGCGCCACCGCCAGCGTGGCGGAGAGGAAATCCACATGCATGACGCTTTGCAGGAAATAGAGGGCATAGAACTGCGCGGTATAGAAGGTGATGGCCTGCGCGCAGGCCACGCCGAACAGAAAACTCACGATCCGCCGCGCATTGCCTGGAATGGTAAAGGCATCGCGGATCGGCGAGGCCGAGAGCTGCTTGTTCTTCTGCATGTCCAGAAAGACGGGCGATTCATGCAGCCGCATGCGAATCCGAAACGACACCCCCACCAGCACGATCGAGACCAGGAACGGCAGGCGCCATCCCCAGGCAGCGAAACTCTGCTCCCCCAGCCCCAGCCGCAGGCCAAGCACCATGGCCAGCGACAGCACGAACCCGCCCGACGCCATGGCCTGGATATAGCTGGCCCATTTGCCACGCTCATGCGGCGGCGCATGTTCGGCCACATAGGTAGCAGCACCCCCATATTCCCCGCCCAACGCCAACCCCTGGACGATCCGCAGCGAGATCAGCAGCACGGGCGCCAGATAACCCGCCGTGGCATAGGTCGGCAGAAACCCGATGGCGGCGGTGGAACAGCCCATGATCAGCAACGTGGCCAGAAACGTGACCTTGCGCCCGAACCGGTCCCCCATATGGCCGAAGATCAGGCTGCCGAGCGGCCGCACGGCAAAACCGGTGGCGAAGGTCGCGACGCTGATCAGCGTCCCCGCCACCCCGTCCTGCGGCGGATAGAACAGTTTGGCAAAGAAGATGGCCAGGCTTCCGTAAAGGAAGAAATCGTACCATTCGATAATGGTGCCGACACTGGAGGCGAAGACCAGCCCATACATCGGACGGGCGGCAGCATCTTTATTCTGCATGACGGTCAATCCCGTGTGCTGATCGGTTCAGGCCCAGACGCGACGATAAAGGTCCACGATTTCGGCTGCGGTCGGCACACGCGGATTATGCGCGGGCGAGCCGGAAGCCAGCGCCTGATCCGCCATCAGCGGCAGCAGATTGTCCCAGCGCGCGGCATCCAGCCCGAAGGATTGCGGTGACGGCACCCCCAGTTCCGCATTGCGCGCCCGCAGCGCCGCCACCAGCGCCTCCCCTGCCGCCGCGTCGGACACGTCCGCGCCCACAACCCCCATGGCCCGCGCACATTCGGCGTAGCGTCCAGGCGCCCCCGACAGCGACCACGCCGTGATCTCCGGCAGCAGCATCGCGTTCGACAGACCATGCGCGACATGGAAATGCGCCCCGATCGGCCGGCTCATGCCATGCACCAGCGCCACCGAGGCATTGGAGAACGCCATCCCGGCCTCGAACGCGCCTTCCATCACGGCAGCCCGGGCTTCGCGATTGCCAGGCTCGACGCAGCAGGTGGGCAGATGGGTCCAGATGCGCTTCATCGCCGTCAGCGCCAGCGCATCGGTAAACGGGCTGGCCCTGCGCGAGACATAGGCTTCCAGCGCGTGGGTCAGCGCGTCGATCCCGGTATCCGCCGTCAGGCGGGCCGGCATCGACAGGGTCAGTTCATAATCGACGATGGCGATCCGGGGCTGATAGGCCGCCCCCATGCACAGCATCTTCTCGTCCGTGGCCTCGTCGGTAATGACGGTCACGCGCGTGGCCTCCGATCCGGTGCCGGCCGTGGTCGGAATGGCGATGATCGGCAGCCCCGGCGCATCCTGCACGAAGGGCGCTTTCAGCCGCGCCGGCGTGGTGTCATGCACCGCCAGCACGGCCACCATTTTCGCCGTGTCGATGGGACTGCCGCCCCCAAGCCCGATCACGCAGTCATGCGCGCCCTCGCGCAGCATCCCCAGCGCCGCTCCCACACAGGCCACCGTCGGGTCCGGCACCGTATCGGTGAAAGCCCGCACCTTGAGGTCGTCCGCGCTCAACAGCGCATGAACCCGTTCCAGCACGCCGGACGCGGCCATGAAACGGTCGGTAATGATAAAGGGCGCCCGAAGTCCGGCCTGACGCAACGCGGCCGGCAATTCATCGAGCGCCCCGCCACCGAGACGGACGAAGGGAGGCAGGGATAAGGCTGTCATGGGCAGAACTCCTGACCGTCCGGAGAGGCTTTCGAGGCTGCTCGGACCATCCGACACGAGTTTTCAAGCAGCCTCTTGTCCGCCCTGTCGGCGGTGCCTCTTCTTGTTGATGTTGCCTCCGGGCTAACGCGGAGACGCTCGCGCGAAAATTAGGCGTTTTCGCCCATGGCCTGTGCAAATCTGCACGGCAACAGGCGGCCCGATGTGCGGGATCATAGGGAGCAAGGCAGATGAAACGCGGGCTGGACTGGCGGGACCTGCAATATTTTCTGGCTGTCGCCCGCGGCGGATCGCTGTCGGTGGCCGGTCGGCAGCTCGGCGTGGACCATGCCACGGTAGGCCGTCACATCCAGTCGCTGGAGCAGGCGATGGACGCCTCGCTGTTCGAGCGGCACCTGCGCGGCTACGCGATGACACGACAAGGTGAACGGCTGCTGGCGGCGGTCGAGGGCATGGACAAGGAAGCCGGCCGCATTACCGAGACCAGCGAAGGCGGCCTGTCCGGCACCATCCGCATCAGCGCGCTGGAGGGCTTCGCCAATTTCTTCCTCGCGCCGCGCATCGGCCTGCTGCTGGCCAACAATCCCGGCCTGACGGTGGAGATGGAGACGATCCAGCAGATCGTCTCCCTCGCCCGCCGCCACGCCGATATCGCCATCACCCTCACCCCGCCCAGCAGCAACCGCTTCGCGGGCGAAGAACTAGGCGAATACAACCTGTTCATCTACGCCAGCCCCGACTACCTAGCCCGCCACGCCCCCATCCGCACGCGCGAGGACCTGGCCGAGCACATGTTCGCCGGCTATGTCGACGAACTCCTGTTCACGCGCGAACTGGATTACCAGGGCGCCATGGGCATCCCCGCGCGGGCGGTGCGGATTCAGAATTCCAGCATCCTCGCCCAGATGGAGGCCACCTGTTCCGGCCTCTGCCTCGCCGTCCTCCCCGCCTTCGTCGCCGCCACCCGTCCCCACCTGGTCCGCATCCTGCCCGAAACGATGACCCTGCGCCGCATCTACTGGCTGGTCACCCGCGCCGACGAACGCGGCACGAGGCGCATTCACCACCTCTGCGCGCTGCTCCGCCGAGAAGTCGAAAAGGAAAGAGCCCTGTTCCTGGGAGAGACGTAAAAAATTCATCCGCACAGGCGGGAAACCCGTCGCTCCGGGGTTTATCGCGCCGCCCGAACTGTGACAAAACCCGGCGGCCCCTCACCCATCAGGAGCACCCCCCATGGAATCGCCGACAACGGCCACTCCGCAGTCCAGCGCCGCATCCAAGCGTCAGCCGGTCCTGTTCATGCCGCACGGTGGCGGTCCATGCTTCTTCATGGACTGGCCCGACACCTGGGACCACATGGCCGCCCACCTGCGCGGAATCGCCGCGACCCTCCCACGGCGCCCCGATGCCATTCTCGCCGTCTCGGGCCATTGGGAAACGACCGTGCCGACCGTCACCTCCGCGACACATCCGCCGCTGATCTACGATTATTACGGTTTCCCGGCCCATACCTACCGGCTGCGCTACCCCGCTCCCGGATCGCCGGAACTGGCCGCCAGGGTCAGAACGCTCCTGAGCACAGCGGGAATCGAGAATGAAGAAGACCCGACACGCGGTTTCGACCACGGCGTGTTTGTTCCCTTCATGCTCGCTTTCGCGCACGCCGATATCCCGATCGTGGAATTGTCCCTGCGCCGCGACATGAATGCCGAAGCCGAATTACAGACCGGCGCCGCGCTGCGCCCCCTGCGCGATCAGAACGTCCTCATCGTCACCACAGGCATGACGTACCACAATCTCGCCCATTTCATGCAGCCCGATCCGGGGTCCGACACCGCCTCGAAGGCTTTCGACGACTGGCTGGCACAGGCAGTGGAGGCCCCCCCGGCGCAGCGTGATGAAGCCCTGCGCCATTGGGACCAGGCACCCGGCGCCCTGCTATGCCACCCACGCCCCGAACATCTGCTTCCCCTGATGGTTGCGGCAGGCGCGGCAGGCCAGGACATTGGCCGCCGCGATTACACCGACACCATCATGGGCAAAGCACTCTCCGGCTTCCGCTTCGGCTGACCCAGCCCTCGGAGCCTGACCGAACATGTGGGCTGGCGCGCGAGAGCGGCCCGTTCCGGGCCGCGCCCGACATGTGTTTCCGAGCATCGGAGCGGAGTGGCCTTGATGGCCATGAGCACCGAAGCCCAGAAAACGCGCGGAGGAAACGCGCGAAGGACACGCCGCCAGCGCGCATTTCGGTCAGGCTCTCAGAATGTCGCCGTCAGGCTGAGATTATAGGATCGCCCCAACCCCGGCAGCGGCCCCAGCACTCCCGTCGCCCTGTAATCCCCCAGCGAGAGTCCCCCGAGCGGAAGATAATATTTCTGATCCAGCACGTTATCGATGCTGGCATCCAGCGTCAGGTTCCGCCACCGATAGCTCCCCCCCAACCCCAGAAGCGCATAACCCGGCGTGCGCGGCTCATGCCGCAGCCAGTCGACCGTATCCTTGGCCTTGACCAGCGTAACCTCGACCCGCCCGGTCCAGGCCCCGTACGTCTCGTGCAACGCAATCGTGCCGTTGGTCGGCATCTGGTGATAAAGACCGGAATGCGTCACCAGATCCTCACCCCGCACCCAATTGAGGTTGGCACGCACTTCGCCCGTGCCGAAGGCATCACTCCGCCACAGGCGCGCGAAGGCCATGCCGTTGATGCCGTAGCTCTGCGCATTGTGGTTGACGAACTGCAATTGCGACAGGCCATTCGACAGGGCACCGATCCGCATCACATTGATATAATTGTGGGTGTAGGTGTAGTACGGCTGGATTTTCACCAACCATGCCTGGTCGCGCGGATCGTGCCACGTCAACGTCATGCTGGCGGTATTGGCGATTTCCGGCGTCAGGTTCAAATTGCCGACATAACCGTTCCCGTCGCCGAACCAGCCGATCATGCTGCTCGTCATCGCCCCCCGGCCCCAGGCATAACGCTCATACAGATTGGGCGAGCGCGTCTTGCGCGCATACCCTCCTTCGATCATCAGACTGTCGACCGGATGCCAGCGCACCAGCGCGGTCACATCGAAATTGCTGTCCGTGCGCCCGCGCGCAGAAGCATTGAACCTTCGCGCCGCCATGGCATCGGCCATGCCCATCATCCCGGTCCAGGAATAGGGTGCAACCGGTCCGGTATTCATCATCACCAGGTCGCTGCGCATCCCCAGTTCGGTAGAAAGGCGCGGCAGCCATTGCGCCTTCCACTCGATATAATGGCCCAGCCGGTCGCGATGGCCGTCGTTGATGTTGTGGTAGGTATTCGGCCCCATCATCATGCTGCCGACAAGCGGCGGCCACCAATCGTTCAACCCGTTATGATCGAACGAACTGCCCAGCCCGAGCACATGCTTCAGGCCGAGCGGAATCGTCGCCTTGATCGCATAGCCCGCCGTCCGTGCATCGGTGTTCATCGGCATGCCGGTCGAGGCCGTATGCCCGCCCTTGTCCGACAACATGTCCATCACATGATCGACCCGCTGCCAGAAGCCGCGCGCCTCCAGCGTGCCCCAATCGAAATCGCCCTTGTATTTGCCATTCACGAAGGTCGACCGATTGTTGGTCATGTCCATATACTGGTTGGGAAAACCTTCATAAGGAATGTCCTGCTGCCCCACCGTCAGGGTCAGCAGATGATTGTCCTTATGCACCCCCAGCGTAACGGCGTGGTTGAAGCTGAGATAACTGGTCGAACGCACGCGCGGCCCGTCCCCACCGGCATGATAATCGCTGGCATGGTTGTAGGACCCGGTATAACGCAGACTCAGCAGATCGTTCGCCACCGTCACCGACCCCGAGGCACCGGACCCACCGCCATTGCTGCGGTAATCCCCACGCATGCGCCCGGTCACGAGGATCTTCCCCGCCTTGGCGAATTGCGGGTCCCGCCGCTCGACTGAAACGGTCCCGCCGGTACTGTCCCCTCCGTCGCTGACGGAGGTAATCCCCGCCGTCGCCACCGCCGACGCCACGCTGTCCGGGTCGATATAGGACATCGCCGGATTCATGTGGTTGGGGCAGGCCGAGGCGATGCGCATCCCGTCCACGAAGGTCGCCACCCGGTCGTCGGCCATGCCGTTCAGCACCGGAAGCGCCGAAACCCCCCCGGCCGAATAGCTGCTAAACCCCATGGCGTGCGAGAGCAGGGCAACCGTATCCGCACTATGCCCCGTCTGCCGGCGAACGCCGTTGACGGTGATAAACTCCTCCGCCTGCGCAGACGATGGGGATGCGGATTGCGAGAGAGGCGCGGACATCGCCGTATCCGCCCAGGCCGGAGCGACGGCCAACCCAAAGGCGACGGTCCAGCCGCACGCCACGACGCCGATCCAGGAAGACCGGACATGATCTGTCATGATAGAAACCTGATCTGAGAGAAAGCAACAGCCGACAGGGCATGCGCACCGGTTCCCGATCGCGTGCCCGCAGGCGTCCGACGGGACGAACCATCAGGAACGGGCGCGTCGCGCCCCATCCCTGAAGACTCTCCCGAAGCCTGACCGGAAGTGCGCCAACGCGCGGGCAGCAGGCACAAAAGCCCCGCCCGGCCACCCGGTGCGCGTTCTCGTACACCGAAGCGAAACGGCTTTATGAAGCCATTCGCCACGAAGCCGGGAACCCGCGCGCGGAATCGCTACCGGCACGCCTCTCCAGTCAGAGTCTCAGATTGTTCGCGGTGGTCCGATGGCCGGCGGCCGCAACAGGGCCCGACGTACAGGCGGCGCGCGGGGCCGGGCCGGGCTGTAACGCACCCGCGCCAGCCGATGCCACACAAAGATCGCCGCCAGCACAACCGGCAGCACGACCAGTGACAGATGCAACAGCGGGCAGAGCGGACAGGCGTCATGATCCGGCGCCTGGTCATGCGACCGATCGCGCGGGCACGGCATGCCGGCCATCGCCATCCCGGGCATGTCGTCACAGACAGCGGACAGGGACGGCGCGGCCAGATGGATGCCCGCCAGCCGTTCCAGCGTGGCACGCGGCATCTCGCCGGGCAGCGCCTGCGCCTGAATGCCCAGCAGGCCGAGATAGCCGCACAGCACGAACAGGGCGACCATCCAGCGGCCGAAGCCCGACCGCTCCATCCTGATCGCGTCCTGCCCCTGCACGGCCCGGCCACCTCGTTCGTTACAAACCTACCGCTTCTCCCCTACCCCCGCGGAGCAGGACGAGGCAAGGAGCAACAGGAGGCGTTCACTCAGGAAAGGACGGAAACGAACTTCGTCCGTCCCCGCCCCATGGCCCCGTTATTTCTTGGGCGTCGGAACCGCTGCCGTCGCAGCCGGCGCGGCGGCCGGCCCCGAAGCCGACGGCAGCGTTTCAACGAAATCCTGCGAGACGAAGACGATCCCGTCCAACGCCTGGTTCAGCGCATCGGCCGCCTGCTTGGGCTGGCGCCCTTCGACGAACACGGTCGCCCGGTTCACCGCGCCTTCCATCTGGTCCAGCGGTGCCAGCGCGACGATGAAATCCACATCCTCGCCGACAACCTGCATCGTCTGGGCCGCCGCCTGGCTATCGCCCGCCTTGAGCTGGGCATTGGCCGTTGCGACCGCCGCCTTCTTCTCGGGCGCCAGGATGTCGCTGGCCACGAATTCGCCGCCCACCGGCACCCAGTCGGTCGGTGTCGTCACCGGCTGATGCGTCGGAGACACCGGATGCTGCGGCGCGGGCTGGAGCGCACTCTCGGCCACATTGAAGCGCTTCTCCGCCTTGCGGGCGGCTTCCAGCCGCTTCTGCGCGTCATAAAGCGGCGGCACGGCCTGGTCCACCTTACCCTGCGCCACGAACTGCTGGGCGGTCAGGATGTCGGCCAGCGCACGCTCTCCATCTTTGGAAAGATGGTGCAGGGCGCGACCGGCCTTGAACTTCTCCCACGCCGCATGCAGCGACGCGGCATGCGACAACGAGGGCACGCTACCAAGGGCCGCGACAACCGCCAACGAGGCCATAATCCGCATGTCAGACATCCTTTTCGTCATGGGACTTCTTTTTTAACATAATGTTGCTGGAACCCGAAAAACAAGTCAGGGCAGGAATGCGCTCCGCGATCATGAAGTTTTCAAGAAGACCGATCCGTTACCCACCCCGCGCCGATGACAGGGCCAGACCGCGCCTCTAGGGTCCGCCCCGATACCGGACAGGCCGTCTACCGGCAGAAATGGGGCGAGGGCGCGAGGGACATGACGGATTGGGCGATCCGGCAGACCGGGTGGGCGTCGCTGCATGCCCGCATTCGCCGCCTGACCGGGCGGCACGATTCCGAAGACCTGTTGCAGACAGCCCTGCTCCACATCCTGGAACGCGGCCACACGGGCATCGCCAACACCGAAGCTTACGTGCTGCGCACGGCGCGAAACCTGGCCATCGACGAATATCGGCGCGAACAACGCGACGGCCTGGTCAGCCTCCCTCCCGACCAGACGGAGGCCATCGCCTGTCCGATGCCCCTGCCCGACGCCGTGGTGCTGGGCCGGCAGCAACTGGCCCGGCTCTCGACCGCCTTCACGGGCCTCGACGCCCGCACCGCACGCATCTTCCTGATGCATCGGCTGGACCACCTGCCCTACCGTACCATCGCCGCCCAGCTCGGCGTCAGCGTCAGCACGGTCGAAAAACAGATCAGCAGGGCGCTGTGCATCCTCACGACGGCCCTGCTGGACGTCGACCCGCCATGAGCGACAGCACTGTCCAGACCGCCGCCCGCTGGTCCGCCCGCCTGCGGGCCGAAGACTGCACCGAAGACGATCGGTGCCGTTTCACCGCATGGCTGGACGAACACCCCCGCCACCGCGAGGTGTTCGCCCTGATGTCCGGCGTCTGGACCTCCTCGGCCACGCTGGCGCATGGCCGGTCACGCCCGGTCACAGCCTCGCGCCGCACCGTCCTGGCGGGCGGAATCGGGCTGGCGGCCAGCCTGTTCGGCCTGCCCGGCGCACCGGCCGAAGCCATGGTCCTGCGTACCGCAACAGGCGAACGGCGCCGCTGCGTCCTGCCGGGCGGCGCCGACCTGCTGCTCGATACCCAGAGCATGCTCATCCTCCCCCCCGCGGGCGCGCACGGTCAGGCGTGGCTACCCGGCGGCCGGATCGCCCTGTCGCTCCCCGGCGGCGGCGCCCCCCTGCGCTTGGCCACACCCACCGGCACACTCACCTCCCCGGCCGGTCAGTTCGATATCGGCGTCCTCGCTGACGGGGTAACCGCCACGGTCCTGGCCGGCCTGCTGACGGCCTTCCCGGCTTCCGGCGCGGCCCCGATCACGATCGGCAGCGGCACACGCCTCATCCTGCGCACCGGCCAAGCCCCCTGCATCGACCACCCCAGACTGGACGACCTGATCGCCTGGCGGACGGGGCGCGTCGTCTTCCGCGATACGCCGCTGAGCGTGGCGATCATGGAAATGAACCGCTACAGCGAACAGAAAATGGAAATCACGTCACCCGTCGTCGGTGCGCTGCGCATCAGCGGGCTCTACCATACCGGCAACATGGCAGGCTTCGCCCGCGCCCTGACGCATCTCCTTCCCGTACGGATCGAAGGCACCCACACCCTGCGCATTGTGAAGCTTTGATGAAACGCGCGCGGACGCATTGAGGACTCATCGCGGGAGTTCGTCACGCCTGTAAGCCGGCGCAACCGGCGCCACAGACAGGATTCCCCCGATGTCACGCTCGCCATCTCCACACCCTTCGCCGCAGACCCTGGCCGCCCTCCTGATCATGTCCACCACCCTCGCCGGTCTCCAGCCGGCACGGGCCGGTACCGCCGCCCCCGTCACCGTGCACCTGCGCGCCCAGCCCCTGGCGGAATCGCTGGAAGACCTGGCGCGCATCAGCGGACGCGACATCCTTTTTGCCAGCAGCGACATCGGCAACCGTTCCGCTCCGGCCGTGGACGGCACGCTCAGCGTGGAAGACGCGGCCTCTCGCCTGCTGCGCGGCAGCGGCCTGCACGCCGTACCGCAGCATGACGGCGGCCTGCTGATCGAAGGCCCGGCAGGTACGCCACCCCACCCCGGCCACCCCACCCACACCGACAGGAAAGACGCAGAGGACATCACTGTCATCCGCCGCGCCGAACGCCTGGCCCCATCAACCGTGCCGCTGACGATCACCGAGCCCACTTCGGTGATCCAGAAACGCTTCATCACCAACAACATCATCCCGCTGGCCAGCGTGGACGACATCATCAAGTTCCAGCCCAGCGTCTGGTCGCAGAACCCGAACGGCCCGGGCATGGGCAAGGCCGAGAAAATCAGCCTGCGCGGCTTTCAGGACGGTCAGTACAACATGACGTTCGACGGCATCCCGTTCGGCGATGCCACCGACCTGGGCCACACCACGTCTTCTCTCTTCATCTCGCATTTTCTCGATCAGGTGCGGGTCGATCGCGGCCCCGGCACGGCCTCGACCAGTGGCAACGCCACCTTCGGCGGCACGATGGGTTTCGAATCCCGCGAACCGGCAAAGCATTTCGGCGTCACGCCTTACGGTACCTACGGCAGTTTCAACACCCGCGCCGGCGGCATCGAACTGGACAGCGGCAAGACCCGCTTCGGCTCAATGGTGCTGGACATGCAGCATGAGGAAACCGACGGCTACCTGACCGGATCGGCCGAACGGCGCAGCAACCTGCTGTTCAAGGACGTGATCGTACTGGGCGAACAGACCACCGTCACCCTGCTGACGACCTACGACAGGGAATGGCAATACACCACCCAGGGCGCGACACTGGCGGAATATGCGAAATATAGCCATGATTACGGGCTGTGTTTCGATCGCGCGCTGCAATGCTACTACGGCTACAATCCCAGCACCTACCAGTCCGATTTCAGCTACGTCAATCTCAAGACCCGCCTCACCCCCTGGCTGACATTCGAAAACAAGCTGTACACCGACGGCTTCGTGCATGATTACACCGAATCGACCGACGCCAGCCAGGACGCCCCCTCCGCCAACGGCGTCACATTCTATTCCGCCGCCGGCAAGAAACTGGCCACCTACAAACACGACATCCCCGGCAAATACGCCCGCGCCGGCTTCCGCGATTATGGCGATACGATGCGCTTTCGCGCCGCCACACCAGTCGGCGACGTCCTGTTCGGCGCCTGGGCCGACGTGCAGGACGACCGGCGCTACAGCTACGCCATCGACCTCACCCAGGGCGGTATCCCGGTACCCGGCAAGACAGGTTCCGCATACAGCTACAATATTTCGGACCTGAACACGACGGTTCAACCCTATCTCGAATTCGACTGGCATCCCATCAAGGGCATGACGGTCAAACCCGGCATCAAATATTCCTATTTCCACCGCGATTATGACGCCGCGATCAACAAATCCACCAAAGTGCCGCTCAACGACCGCCAGACCTTCACCTCCTGGCAACCTTCGATCGCGATCAACCAGATCATCCTGCCGGGCTGGAGCGCCTACGGCCAGATCGCACGCGGCTTCCTCGCCCCGCCGATGAGCGTGTTCCAGACCCAGAATGTCGGCAATGTCAGCCCCGAAACCACGCTGAACTACCAGGTCGGCACTGTCCTCCAGAAGACGCGCTGGACCCTCTCGGCCGATGCCTATTACATCGATTTCTCCAACTACATCGCCTCGGCCCAGATCAAGGTCCCCGGCATCGGCACCCAGAGCACCTCGGTCAACAGCGGCGGCGCCATCTACAAGGGTCTTGAGATCGAAGGCCAATACGCCTTGGGCGCCGGCTTCTCGCTCTACGGCAATTACAGCCTGAACGACGCCCAGTACAAACACACCCATACGCGCATCGCGTCCACCCCGAACATACTGGCCTCCTTCGGCCTGCTGTACGACGACGGAAAGGGTCCATATTTCTCGCTGATCGGCAAATTCGTCGGCAATCACTGGGGCCTCGACAGCACCACCAACAGCGACGGTCACACCGCGTTCACCAACCAGTATCGTATCGGCAGCATCACCACCGCCGACCTGGCCCTGGGCTGGCATTTCCACCACCTGACTGGTTTCATGAGCGACCTGACCCCCAGCCTGAAGATCGCCAACCTGTTCGACAGCCACGCCATCAGCGATTTCGCCGGCAACCAGTCGGCCGCCAGCGCCGGCTATCCCGACGGCGCGCCGCTGTACTGGCGCCTGTCGGGCCGCAGCATCTTCTTCAACCTGTCGGCAACGCTCCCATGAAAACCATCGCCCGCGCCGTCGGCGCGACCCTGCTCCTGGCCGCAACGCTGGGCTGCAATACCCGCGCAGCCGAAAGGCCCGACGATCCCCTGGCCGGCGCAACGCTGGAGAAAATCGTGCTGGTCGCGCGGCATGGCATCCGCAGCCCCACCAGGGCACCGGCGAAGCTGAAAGCCCAGACCGGCCGCGACTGGCCGGCCTGGCCGGTCCCACCGGGGCAACTGACCGCGCACGGCCGCGCGGCCCTGGCCGCCATGACGGACGCGCTGGGCCAGCGTTACCGCCAGTTCGGCCTCATCCCCGCCACCGGCTGTCCCGCCCCCGAAGCGGTCGCGATCTGGGCGGACGCCGCCGACGACCGCACGCGCCAGAGCGGCGCGATCATGGCCGACCATCTCGCTCCACGTTGCGGCCTCCAGTCCCGCGCCCTGCCCGCAGGCCACGCCGACCCAATCTTCAATGCCGTCGGCACCGGCGCCGCGAAACGGGACGAAACGCGCGCAACCAAGGCTCTGGAGCAGGGCGTCGCCCGTGACCTCGACCACCGGCCGCCACCGGTCCAGGCCGCGCTGACACGCCTCCAGGCGCTCGTCGCGCCCGACGGCTGCGCAAGACCGGCCGGCCCGTGCCTGACGGAGCCTCTGACCCTTTCCAATCCTCACGGCACGCCGCACCTCACGGGCGGCCCGCTCCTGGCCGCCACCATCGCCGAGAACATGATGCTGGCCTATGCGCAGGGCATGGCGCCGGAGCAGGTGGCCTGGGGCACGCCGAACGCCGCCGCGCTGCTGGCCACGGTCCTGCCCGCGCACGGATATGCGGCGGCACTGACCCGTCGCCAGCCCGCCTTTGCCGTCCCGCGCGGTGCGGTCCTGTCCCGCGCCATCATCGACCTGATGGCCGATCTCCCGGTCACCCTGCCCGACCACAGCGCAATCGGGCCAAACACGCGGGTCATCCTGTTCGCCGGCCATGACACGACGCTCGACACGCTGGCGGCGATCTTCGGCCTCGACTGGACCTTCACCGACCAGCCCGATTACACGGCGCCGGACACGACCCTGGCCTTCGAGCGCTGGCGCCTGAAGGATGGCAGCCGCGTGGTGCGCGCGGTCATCCTCCATCAGGGGCTCGAACAGCTTCGGGCAGCCCGGCGGCCGGACCTTGCGGGCAGCGGCGCAGCGACCCTGCCGATCGGCGCCTGCGGGGGCGCGACACTCTGCCCGGCGGGGACTCTGCGCCCCACCACAATTTTCTGACCAAACAGTCAAATTTTTCATTGCGAAATAAATACAAACTCTGCGATAGATAATGTCACAGGTCATGCTTCATGACGGAGACCGTCTATCGTGGATTCGCGCCCGGACATTGCCGCCAACCGCCTGTCATCCGAATGCCTGGCCATCAATTTCGCCGACGCCCACCCGCCGCTGACACGCGGCCAGGCGTCGATCGAGGCTGATCGCTGCTATTTCTGCTACGACGCACCGTGCGTGGAGGCCTGCCCCACCGGCATCGACATCCCCGGCTTCATCCGTGGCATCGCCACCGGCAACCTGGCCGGCGCGGCGCGCACCATCCTGGCGTCCAACATCCTCGGCGCCTCCTGCGCCCGCGTCTGCCCGACCGAAATCCTGTGCGAAGGCGCATGCGTGCGCACGGCGCAGGAGGAAAAGCCGGTCGTCATCGGCGCATTGCAGCGCCATGCCACCGACTGGCAGATGCATGCGGGGACCCAACCCTTCCCCCGCGCCGCCGAAACCGGCCGACGCATCGCCATCGTCGGCGCCGGGCCGGCCGGCCTGGCCTGCGCCCATCGCCTGGCCATGTACGGCCACACGGTCACCATCCTCGATGCCCGGCCCAGGGCCGGCGGCCTGAACGAATACGGCATCGCCGCCTACAAGCTGCCGGACGATTTCGCACAGCACGAAATCGACTTCATCACCGCCATCGGCGGCATCACCATCGAAACCGGCCGGACGCTGGGCCGCGACGTCACATTGGCCGATCTCGAAGCGGCATATGATGCCGTCTTCCTCGCCATCGGCCAGGCCGGGGTACGCGCGCTGGGCATCGCGGGCGAGGATCTGGACGGCGTCCTCAACGCCGTGGACTTCATCGCCGGCCTGCGCGCTTCCACCACCGGGGCCGATGTCCCGGTCGGGCGGCGCGTGGTCGTGATCGGCGGCGGCAACACCGCCATCGACGCCGCCGTGCAGGCCCGCCGCCTGGGCGCCGAGGAGGTCACGCTGGTCTATCGGCGCGGGGCCGAAACCATGTCGGCCACCAGCGTCGAGCAGGCCTGGGCGCAGACCAACGGCGTCGCCATCCGCACCTGGGCCGCACCGCAGCGCCTCGACGGCACCAACGGCGCGGTCCGCTCGATCACCTTCACCCGGGGCCGGCTGCTGGAGGGTCGACCGGTCCACGACCAGGGCACATTCACGCTGGAGGCCGATATGGTGCTGAAGGCGGTGGGCCAGCTTTTCCTGCCGGACCCGCTGGATCGCGGCGTACTCGCCATCGAAAACGGCCGCATCGCGGTCGACGCCCAGGGGCGCACCACGCGCCGCCTCGTCTATGCCGGCGGCGACTGCACGCCCGGCGACGACCTGACGGTGGTGGCGGTCCGCGACGGCCGCAACGCCGCCGAGGCCATCCACGCCGATCTCACAGAAGCAACGGGAGCCTGAGCCATGGCCGATCTGCGCAGCCTCTTCGCCGGCATCCGCTCGCCCAACCCGTTCTGGCTGGCTTCCGCCCCGCCGACCGACAAGGACTATAACGTCCGCCGCGCGCTGGCGGCCGGCTGGGGCGGCGTGGTGTGGAAAACGCTGGGCGAAGACCCGCCGGTGGTCAATGTCAGCAGCCGGTACGGCGCCTTCAATTACAATGGCGACCGGCTGGTCGGGCTCAACAATATCGAGCTGATCACCGACCGCCCGCTGGCCGTCAACCTGGCCGAAATCAAGTCGGTCAAACGCGACTACCCCGACCGCGCCATCGTGGTCAGCCTGATGGTGCCCTGCGTCGAGGAAAGCTGGAAACGCATCCTGCCGCTGGTGGAAGAAACCGGGGCTGATGGCATCGAACTCAATTTCGGCTGTCCGCATGGCATGTCCGAACGCAACATGGGCTCGGCCGTCGGCCAGGTGCCCGAATATGTCGAGATGGTCACGCGCTGGGTAAAGCAGAACACCCGCATGCCGACCATCGTGAAGCTCACACCGAACATCACCGACATCATGCAACCGGCTGGCGCCGCCCTGCGCGGCGGTGCCGATGCCGTCTCGCTGATCAACACCATCCAGTCGGTCGTCGCGGTCGATCTCGACGCCATGGCGCCGATGCCGGTGGTCGGCGGCCTGGGCACCCATGGCGGCTATTGCGGCCCGGCCGTCAAGCCGATCGCACTGCGCATGGTGGGCGAGATCGCACGCAACGCCGTGACGCGCGGCCTGCCGATTTCAGGCATCGGCGGCATTTCAACCTGGCGCGACGCGGCAGAATTTCTCGTCATGGGCGCCAGCACGCTGCAAGTCTGCACGGCGGCGATGCATTACGGCTTCCGCATCGTCGAAGACATGATCACCGGCCTGTCCAACTGGATGGACCAGAAAGGCTTCGCCACCATCGACGACGTCACCGGCCGCGCGATTCCGAATTTCGTCAACTGGAACCAGCTCAACCTGAAATTCAGGACCCTCGCGAAAATCGACCAGGATGCCTGCATCAAATGCGGCCTGTGCCACATCGCCTGCGAGGACACATCGCACCAGGCCATCGCGAAACTGCACATCGACAGCGCACGCCGTTACGAAGTGATCGACGAGGAATGCGTGGGCTGCAATCTCTGCGCCCATGTCTGCCCGGTCGATGACTGCATCACCATGGTACCGCAGCCGGTGGAGGGTGTGCTGACCTGGCCTCATCATCCGAACAATCCCGCACGGGCGGCCGAGTAAAAAAGACGACCATTCATTCAGGGACCTCGCACGCCCTAAAAAAACTCCAGAAAAAATAAAAGTTTTTTGGTTCTTTTTTTCAAAAAAGAACGCCCCCTTCAAACATCCTTCGGCGGCTCCACCGGCAGCCGCCAATCGATCGGCGTCACCCCATGGCTGACCAGAAATTCATTGGCCTTGGAAAAATGACGACAGCCGAAGAAGCCATTATGCGCCGAGAGGGGTGACGGATGCGCCGCCTTCAGCACCAGATGCCGCGACTGGTCGACAAAGGCCGCCTTTCGCTGGGCATACGCGCCCCACAGCATGAAGACAGCCGGCGTGCGCTGCTCATTGACGCGGGCGATCACGGCGTCGGTAAACTGCTCCCACCCCTGCTTCTGGTGCGAGGCCGCATTGCCGCGTTCCACTGTCAGCACAGAGTTCAGCAGCAGCACGCCCTGCTTCGCCCAGGATTCCAGATAGCCATGACGGGCCGGCGGAATCCCCAGATCGCTCTGGAGTTCCTTGTAGATATTGACCAGAGACGGTGGAATGCGCACGCCGGGCCGCACGCTGAAGCACAACCCATGGGCCTGCCCATCCCCATGATACGGGTCCTGGCCCAGAATCACGACCTTGACGTCGTTCAGCGGGGTCAGGTCCAGCGCCCGGAAATATTCCGCTCCCTTGGGGAAGATCACCTTGCCCCGTGCCTTCTCCGCCTGAAGGAATGCCTTCAGCGCCTGCATGTAGGGCGCGTCGAATTCGGGGGCCAGAGCCGTCTTCCAGCTCTCATCCAGTCTGATCGTCATGACGGCATCAAGCGACGCCACGCCGCAAAAATCAAGCCGCACCGCCCGCCCCCGCCGTTCAGGGCGGGGGCGGAACAGGCTCAGGCCGCAACATCCACCAGCACGATCTCGGCATCGTCGAGCGCGCGCACGACCAGCGTGTCGGTCTCCGATATCGCCGCGCCGTCCCGTGTGCCCACGGTCTTTCCCTCGATCTCCACGCTGCCCTTGGCGGGGACGAGATAACCCATCCGTTCCACGCCCAACCGATATTCCGCGCTTTCCCCCTTCTTCAGGGTCGCGCCCAGTACCCGCGCATCGGCATGGATCGGCAAGGCATCGCCACCCGCGTCGGCATCGTAACCCGAGGCCAGCGCCACGAATCCGCCGCCACGCTCGCCCCGGGGAAAGCTCCGCGTGCCCCACGATGGCGCATGCCCCGTACGATCGGGCATGATCCAGATCTGGAAGATGCGCGTCGTGCCGGGCTCGCGGTTATACTCGCTGTGCATGATGCCGGTCCCGGCCGACATCACCTGCACGTCGCCCGCCTCGGTGCGCCCCGAATTGCCCAGATTATCCCGATGCGTAATGGCCCCTTGGCGCACATAGGTGATGATTTCCATGTCGCGGTGCGGATGGGTGCCGAACCCGGTTCCCGGCGCGATGGCATCATCGTTCCATACGCGCAACGCACCCCAGTGCATCCGGCGCGGATCGTAATAATCCGCGAAGGAAAAATGATGTTTCGCATCGAGCCAGCCATGGTCGGCATGACCCAGCTCCGCGAACGGCCGAACGTCGATCATCGTGATCGCCTCCAATGCGTTGAATGTCCGGACGGACCCTACGCCTCCGCCGACGCCCGGCGATACGGCAGGAAGCGAAACCCTTCGTTTCCGGAATTTCCACGCCCCAGCGCCGTCAGCCCCGCATCTGGACGGTCCCTCCCGGAAAATATATGGAAAGAGTCCGACCTGACCGTTTCAAAAGAGGCTGCTCCGCATGCGATTGCCCGATTTCGAAGCCTGGGCGATTTTCGCGAAAGTGGCCGAATGGGGCTCGTTCGCACGCACGGCCGAGGATATCCAGCTCTCCAAGCCAACCGTCTCGAAGGCCGTCTCCCGGCTGGAGCAGGCCCTGGGCGCCAGCCTGTTCAACCGCAATTCGCGGCAATTATCCCTCACCGAGATGGGCCGCCACGCCCTGGGCCATGCCAGCCGGATCATCGCCGAAGCCGAGGCCGCCGAGGCGGGGGCCAGGGACGGCACGCTGAAACCCTCGGGCCTGATCCGCATCGCCGCCCCCATGACGTTCGGCGTCAAGCATATCTCACCGATCCTGCCCGCCTTCCTGCACCGCTACCCCGATATCGACCTTACGCTCGATTTCAGCGATTCGATCGTCGATCTGGTGGCCGAGGGCTACGACATCGCGCTGCGGATCTCCTCGCTGGCGGATTCATCGCTGCGGGCCCGCCGGCTCTGCACGGTCAGGCTCCTGCTGGTCGCCACCCCGGCCTGGCTGGATGTAACCGGCCGCCCCACCCATCCGCGCGATCTGGAAGCGTACAAGAGCTTCGTCTACACCAACACCTCGGCACCGGGGACGATGCGACTGCACCATGCGCCTTCCGGCAAGGATTACGTGCTCTCTCAGGCCTCGCGCCTGCGCGCGAACAATGCGGAAGGGTTCCTGCCGGCGCTCGAGGCCGGACTGGGATTCGGTCTGTTTCCCGAATTCATGATCTGGGACAGCCTCCAGGCCGGACGCCTGGAAATCATCCTGCCGGACTGGCAGGCCCCGCCGATCGCGCTCTATCTGGTCACGCCTCCCAGCCCGCTGCGCCCGGCGCGCGTCAACGCCTTGCTGGATTATTTCGTCGAGGCCTTCGCGCTGCCACCGTGGGCGCGTCACGCCACCCCGCAGGAATAGCGTTTCTCACCGTTCACCGCCGACTGTCGAGCCCGGCGATCAACAACGCATCCGCCTCTCCCGGAGCCGGCCGTCCGTAAAGATAGCCCTGCACTTCCCGGCATCCTTCCGCGCGCACCAGCGCAAGCTGGTCCTCGGTCTCGACCCCTTCGGCGACGATCCGCACCCCCAGGCGCTGGCCCAGATCGGCAATGGCCCGTACCACGGCGGCGCATTCCGGGCGTTCCAGCGCATCCCTCACGAAGGAGCCATCGATCTTGATCTTGTCGAACGCGAATGTCCGCAAATGGGCCAGCGACGAATAGCCGGTCCCGAAATCGTCCAGCGAAATCCGCACCCCCATTTCACGCAGCGACAGCAACTCCTGGATGCCGCGATGCTCGTCGCCCAGCAGCGCCGTCTCGGTCACCTCGATCTCCAGCCGTTCCGCCGGCAGGCCCGAAGCGGCAAGAGTCGCCGAGACGAGATCGACCAGCGTTCCCTTGCCCAACTGCATGGCAGACACGTTGACGGCCACATGCGCCTCGTCCGCCCATTGCGCGGCACTCCGGCAGGCCCGGTCCAGGATGAACGCGCCCAGTTGGTCGATCAGACCGCACTGCTCGGCCACCGGCACGAACCGGCCGGGAGAAACCCAGCCCTGCTCAGGATGATGCCAGCGCGCCAGGGCCTCGCGCGACGTCACACGCCCGGACGGAAGATCGACGATCGGTTGGTAGAACACGAACACCCCATCCCCGCTCGCCAGGGCCGATCGCAGTTCCTCTTCCAGGCGCACGCGCTCCTGCACCTGCTTCTCAAGATCGGGCGAAAACAGCCTGGCGGTCCCCCTCCCGGCTTCCTTGGCGGCATACAGCGCCATGTCGGCGCGCGACAGCAGGATATCGGGTTCCCCGCCATGTTCCGGCGCCAGCGCAATGCCGACCGAGGCCCCGATCCGGATCGTCCGATCGTAATCCAGATCGAAGGGCGCGCCGAGCGCCGTAACAATCAGGTCGGCCAGCAAAAGCGCCTGCTGGCGGGAATCATGGGGCAGCAGCACGGCAAACTCGTCCCCCCCGAGACGGGTCAGCGTGACGGCAGGACCATTGCAGACCATTTTCAGCCTGGCCGCCACCTGCTGAAGCAGGGCATCGCCGATCTGGTGCCCGCGCGTGTCGTTGACCAGCTTGAAGCCATCCAGGTCGATGTAGAGCAAGCCCACCCGATTGCCGGGCGTGGCCAGACGATCCTCGAGTTCCCTGCGGAACGTGACCCGGTTGGGCAATTCGGTCAGCGCATCGTAATGCGCCAGATGGCGGATGCGATTTTCCGCCTCCACTTCCTTGGTCACCAGCGCCCAGGTCAGCATGGGCGCCATATAATGACCGTCCATGGCGGTGATGGCGGAAATCTTGAGGTCCAGAACCTCGTCGCCCAGACGGATGCGCGCATTGTGCGGCAGGTTGTTCGGGTCGGCGAGAATCCCGCGCTGATGGGCCGGCGAACGGTGGAACACGTCGATGGAGGTGCCGATCAGGTCATCGGCGCGGATCGGCAGCAGATGTTCGATGCTGCGGATCAGCACCTTGGACATCTGGTTGGCATAGTTGATGATATAGGTCTGCGGCTCGACCGTCATCACCGCCACGGGCATGTTGTCGATCATCCGCAGCAGCAGTTCCTGTTCCTTCGCCCGCCGCTGCTCCTCCGCCCGCGCATTCACGGTCTTTGAAAAATCGCGATAGGTGCTGGTCAGCACGACAAGGCCACCGATCGAATCGACAAGCAGGCTCATGGTTGCCGCCAGATGGATCGCCGTCCCGCTGACCAGACAGAGAATGAACAGCGTCACATTGGCGATGATCGCGAGCCGGATCGCCGCGACCCGCAGATGCGCAAGGCAGTATATGACGGCCAGCGTGGTGGTGGCGACAAAGAAGAAGAGAAAGGACCGTGTCGCCGCGTCACCGTAGGAATGCAGGGCGAACACCCATCCTGCCTGGAGGATGATCAACCCGACCGAAAGACGGCTGGTATTGGCCAGCGCCGCCAGAACCTGGTCGAGCGTCGGATCGGCCTTTCTGGCCCGTAGCCAGGCCCGCATCCTCACGACGCAGAACACGGTGCACAATGCGGGGCACAAGAGCGAAAGCCAGCCGGGTGCCTGTCGAACGAACAAGGCGCCAAGCAGCCACGCATTGGCAATCAGGATGACATGCATGATCGGCAGGGTCTGGGCGCAGCGATAGTACCGGGCCACCGCCAGTTCAGAGCTTTCGGCCTCGCCGGTGCCAAACCAGCCTTCGCGGCCGAAAGGCCAGTTGAGAGTCTTCATGCCCCGCTCTCCGCCCGCCTCATATCCACCGCACCTGCGCCATCCGGGCCACCATTCAGCCGCGCGATCTGCCCTTTGCGGATGATGTCATCCACCGTGACGGGATGTCCGAGGAGAAATCCCTGCGCTTCCTCGCAGCCTTCGACATTCAGCATCGAAAGCTGGTCGTAGGTTTCGATGCCCTCCGCCATCACCGGAATGCCGAAGCTCTTTCCCAACGCCAGGACGGCCCGGATGATGGCCGTCGTCTGGGTCGTCGCCTCCGAGGCGCTGAAGAAGGACCGGTCGATCTTGATCCGGTCGAAGGTGAACGATCGCAGGGTATCCAGCGACGAATAGCCGGTGCCGAAATCATCCAGCGCAATGCTCACCTTCAACGCCCGGATCTGGCGCAGCAGATCCAGCGACCGCTCGCGATCGGCGAAAATAGTCGATTCCGTCAGTTCCAGTTCCAGCCGTTCGGGGGCCAGCCCCGTCTCGGCCAGAACTTTCCGGACAATCTCCGGCAGATCGGCGTTGATGAACTGCACGGCGGAGAGATTGACGGCGATCGTATAAGGCGGCTCCCACGTCACGGCTTCGCGGCACGCCGTGTACAGCACCCATTCCCCGATCGACAGGATCAGCCCGCTCTCCTCGGCCAGCGGAATAAACTCACTGGGGGGAATCTGGCCCAATCTGGGATGATTCCAGCGCAGCAGGGCCTCGTAGCCGCGAATGCGGCCGGTGGAGACGATCGTCTGGACCTGATAATGCAGCGTAAGCTGGTTATGGCTGATCGCATCGCGCAGATCCGCGGCCAGCGCACGACGTTCGCGAATCCGTTCGTCCATGCCGGCTTCGTAGAAACAAATCCGCTGCAACGGGTTCGATTTGGCGCGATACATCGCCAGATCCGCGCAATTGACCAGATTTTCCCTGTCGACGGCATCATCGGGAAAGATCGCAACCCCCAGGCTGCCCCCGGGCGTGATTTCAAGATTTTCAAACGCGATCGGGTCCGAAAGGGCCTGTTCAATCCGGGAGACAAACCCGGTGACATCGCCGGAAATGCCGATACGGTACAGCGCCGTGAATTCGTCTCCGCCGGTCCGGGCGATAAACCGGCCCTGCTCCACCTGCTGCATGGCCTTCATGCGCTGGCCAAGCACGCGCAGCACCTCATCGCCAACCGAATGCCCACGCAGATCGTTGATGTCCTTGAAACGATCCAAATCAATGCCGATCAGGGCCAGCCGGCCCCCGCGCTGCGCCGCCAGCGCGATTTCAAAATCCAGCCGATCATTGAAATGCGCCCGGTTCGGCAAACCGGTCAGCGCATCGTTCAACGCCATGCGCCGCAATCGTTCGACGGTCTCGGCCCGCGTGCTGTCGTCGATCAGGTAGCTGACCATACCCATCACCAGGATGATCAGGCTCATGCCGATCACCGCCATGGTCATGGTTCTCAGGGCTTCGGAATGAACGGACACCACGCTCTCGCCGCCCGAAACGACATGAAGGGCCGTCATGCCCAGAAAATGCACCGACAGGATGGCGGCGGCGAACAGAGCGGCCATGGCATTGGTGCCCCGCGCCGTGCCCTTCAGCGCCATATACAGGGCCGCCATGGCCAGAACGGGACCAAGTATGCCCGACTCGACCACATAGAGCAGATCCCAATGGACCTGCCCTTGGACATGAAAGGCCATCATGCCGACGTAATGCATGGCCGCGATCGAAAACCCCAGCAGGCCGCCGCCCACCACGGAGGGCCATCTGATGGCCTTGCTGCCGGCGGCGATGAACCCCAGGACACTCCCGACGATGCAGATGAACAGCGACAGCAGGGTCAGAAACGGATCGAACGTCACGACCGCCCCCGACCGGAAGCCCATCATCGCGATGAAGTGCGTGCACCAGATGGCCACACCGGTCGCCAGGGCGGTCAACACGTACCACCCGATCCGCTGCGACCCGTTCGTCTGCATGGCGCGGCGGAACAGGCGCGCCGTCACCCACGCCCCCACGCCGCAGAGAAACGCTGCGACCAGCACGATCCGAAGGTCATGCTCAAGAAGGATGCAGGCGAATAAAGAACTCACCGAAACATGTCTTTCTTCAATGAAAAAAAGCGCGATTTTTCTGCCTAATATCACCGAAGAAATATTCTTCAAGTCCTTATCCAGCTCCACTGATACTGAATTCGCGCATATCCCAACCACCGCCGGTCATGATGCCACGCACTCGCAATCAGGACCCGACCCCCCGGTTACGGACGACCGTTCGGCACGCGCCCCCGCATCGAGGCGCGCCCGCAAAACGTCCGAAGGGCGCCCTCACCGGCCGCTGACGCCCCCGCTTCGGTCATGCAGCATGATGGCCCTGAGCGCGGCCGCCAGGTCTTCCCCGGCCGGAGCCCGCATTTCGGCCCGGCGCAGCAGCGCGGGCACAAGGGCCGCCGCCCGCGCCGGGTTGCGGGTCCAGACGCGCAGAAACGCCGCCAGCCGCCGGGCAGCAGGCACCGGAAGCGCGCCGCCCGCCATGGCCTCGCGAATCTCGATCACACACAGGCCCTGCACCATGACGGCCATATGCGCGGCGAAATAGGCGAAAAGCAGTTCCTGACCCACACCCCGCCCGGTGCGGACGGCGCGCACCATGCTCTCGGCGTTCGTCATCAGCCAGGCGTGCGCCGAAGGCACGCTCCGCCCCGTCGCCAGGCCGGGCAACCGCCGTTCCGCCCAGCCGATGGTGCGCCGCAGATGCTCGTCGGGCCGAAAGGGCAGCACGAGGCGGAAGATCGCGCCGGCAAAAAACACCGCCGCCAGAAAAGCCATCGTCCCGTTCAGGAAGGCGCTTTCGTCATACCGGCCGGCGTTGGACGGCCCGATCAGGACCGGCAGAAACATGTTGAAGGAAAAGGCATGGTTCGCCAGTCGCGGCGTCCGGGCGGCCAGCCCACCGACCACCATCGGCACTAGCAGGCAGAAGGCCAGCATTTCCGGCGCCGTCACCATCGGCACGATCAGCAGCACATAGACAGCGGCGACGACCGCACACCACACCGCCCCCCGGGCGAAGGCCGCCGAAGCCAGTACCGGCACCTCCCGCGTCGCCAGCAGCCCATAGACCAGCACGACATACGCAATGAACCCGATCCCCGATGGCCACGCCGTCACATACCAGATCACCGACGCCGCCAGCACGCCCGCCGCCACCCGCGCGCCATTCCTCAGCCCCTGCGTCGCCTGCCGTACCGAACGGCTGCGAAACCGAAAGCGGTCCCCGCGGCGCGGCGCGGCGATGGCCTCGATATGCCGCTCCCCGCCATCCAGCCTCCGCAGCACGGAGGCCCAGGGCGCCCCCGCGCGGACCCGCGCCATGGCCGCCAGCAGGTCGGCCACCGCCGCACGGGCATGGTCGGCCACCCGCCCGGCCGCCGGCCCCATCTCCAGCACATCGAATTCGATCCGCGCCGATGCCGTCATGATATCTGCCAGCAGGGCGCTTTCGGTCGCCGGGCCGGGCTCGGCCGCATGCCAGTTCTCCAGCCTCTGCCGGACCATGGCGGACATGCCGCGCAACCGCGCCAGCAATGCCCCCCGCGCCCGCTCGCGCATGCCGGGCGAAAACAGCATGGCCAGCGCCGCCTCGCAGAGAATACCGAGCGCGATATACGTCCCCCGCGCCATCGCGATGAAGAACGCATCGCCAGGCGAGGCGATCCCATCCGTGGCCACGATGGCGGCCGTAAAGCTGGCGACCAGAAAGCCGTAGCTCCGGTAGCCGTCAAAAGCCGTGGCCAGCCCGCAGCACACCCCGGTCCACAGGGCGAGGCAGAGAAAGAACAGCCCCGCCTCCTGCGGAAAGGCGGCAATCAGCGCCACCCCCACGCCGCACCCCACGACCGTCCCGGCCAGACGCCAGCGTGCCTTGGAAAACGACTCCCCGCGCGAGGCCGTCGCCACGGTCCAGACGGTCAGCGGCGCCCATTGCGGGCTGCCCAGTTCCATCCACATCGCAATCAGCAACGACAGGATGGCGGCGCACGCGGTCCGGACCGCGAACCCCAGATCGGCCCGCGCAGGCGCGAACAGCCAGTTCCACCGCTCCGCGCTCACAGCCGTCTTCACTCCCCCGCTTTCGGCGGCGGACAGTGAGCGTGGGCACAGGCGGCGTCCAAGTGATTTTCATGATCAAATCATAAAGCGCGCTTATGAAGCCAAGTTCTCTCTTCTTTTTCTGAAGAAAAAGAAGCAAAAAGACTTCTCTCCGTTCAGGGCCATCGCGCGCCCCAGCAAAAAAACTCCCAAACGAATCAAAGTTTTTTGGTTCTTTTTTTCAAAAAAGAACGCCTTTCCTCCATCGTCAGCACATCCGTCAGCACCAGACCGGACGCGACATGCCAGCACCGCGCCATCAATGCGCTGGTCATCGGCTGCCGCACCCGCACCAGCCCGACCGCCGGCGTCAACGACGGATCGAGCCGCCGGATCTGAAGCGGGGTACCATCCGTGCGCGGCGGCAAAGCCGCCACCGGCAGGATCGAGGCCAGGCGCCCCGCCCGAAGTTCCGCATGCAGAAGGTCCAGCGCATTCGTCTCGAAGCGCACATCGGGCACGACACCCGCCTCCGCGAAGCCGCGATCGACGATCTGCCGGCTGCGCATCGACCGATCCAGCAGGCACAGCGGCAACCCGGCCGCATCACCCCACGAACAGCGCACACGCCCCGGCATCACAATGCCCGGTCCGCCCACCAGCACATGCTGCTCCACGTAAAGCTCATGCGCCTCGAACGGCCCCCCGGCCGGCAACTGGTCGAGATAGACGATCCCCAGTCCAAACCGCTGTTCGGACAGGCCCCGCAGGATGTCGCCATGCGCGGCGACGGTCAGTTCCAGATGCAGCGCCGGTATCGCGGCCCGCAGGCTTTCCATCAGCAGCGGCGCCAGTTGCTGGGCTGGCGGCATGATGCCGATGGCCAGACTGCCGCCGGCCTCTTCATGGGCAAACCCGGCGTCCTGCCGCAACCCGTCCAGCGCGGCGAGGCTCTGCCGCGCCCAGGCCAGCACCCGCTCGCCCTCCGGCGTCAGCCCCAGCACCCGCTGCCGGCGGCGGACGATGGTCACACCCAGTTCATGCTCCAACTGCCGGATCGCCGCCGAAAGCGCGGGCTGCGACACGCCGCAATGTTCCGCCGCGCGCGAGAAATGGCGAAACCGATCGAGCGCCACGAGATAGGTCAACTGCCGGAGGAACAAGACGCCCTTCCTTCACGTTACGGAACCGCCTGTTCTCCTTGCCGAAGACTCAGGCGCCGACAAGCCCCGCCGCCCTCATGCCGAAAAGAAACGGCTGAACCCCCGCGCCCGCAACGCCCGCCGATAGGCGATGGAACTGCGATCGGCCATCACATGTGCCTCCAGCGCGGGGTCCCGCGGCAGGTTCTCCGGCTTCTGGGCCTCAACGATGGCACGATCCTCCTCAAAGACCCGGCGATTGAACGCATACACATCCTCGACCGGCAGATCCCGTTCGAAATTGCGGCAGATCGGCGCGAACATCCGCGTCTTCCGCGCCGAAACCGGCGAAGCCGCATTCATGATCACCAGCCGCCCCTCATCGGGGAAATGAATCTCCAGCGTGGCGGTAAAGGGCACATGCACGCGGAAATGGCGCAGCCACTCAAACCCCGGCCGCCCCCGATCCGACACCCCGATCGGATAATTGCCGACACTGCTCCGATACTCGGCCTCAAAACCGGTCGGCGTCGGGGTCGGCATATAAGGCGGCACCACCGCATTATTCGGATCGGCGAAGGTTTCGGTGTGAACGAAGGCGAAATGCGCCACGTCGATAAACCCCTCCACCTGCCGTCCGGCAAACCCCGCGATGTCGATCCAGGGGCAGGTGATCCGCTGGAAAGCCGCCTCGTCCCAATGCGGCATCGGCGGAATGGCGGGCTCGCCTTCGGGGTCCAGACAGGTCCAGATCAACCCGTAGCGCTCGACCGCCGGATAGGTCCGCAGATGCAGCCGGGGCGGGATATTATTGTCCGGATTGGCCGGAACATGCCTGCACCGTCCCTCGGCGCCGAAAACGAAGCCATGATAGGCACAGGCGATGGTCCGGCCGTCGCCCTTGCCCATGCTCAGCGGCACCCCGCGATGCGGGCACAGATTATCCGCCACCACGATGGCCTCGCCCGCCCGATACAAAACCAGCGGCGCATCCAGCAGCGTCACCCCCAGCGGCCCGTTCCCCAGTTCCCGCCCCAGCGCCACCGGATACCAGTTGCGTGCCAGCAGCCGCCAATCTTCGGGCAGGAAGGTGCAGTTACGCGGCAACGCTCTCCCGGCCGGGGCCGGGGCAGGGCTCTGGGAAACGGCGGACATGGGGGCCTCCTGACATGCGGGTCGGTCCCCATGGTTTCATGGCCGGTTCGTTCGCGTATATATCAGAATTTCATCTTCCCCGTTCGCAAAATCAGAGCACCCTTGCCATGCCGGCTTTCTCGCGCTTTCTGCTCTATTTTCTGGCGGTCGCCCGGCACGGCTCGATCCGCCGCGCGTCCGAGGAATTGCGCATCGCCGCCTCGGCGATCGACCGGCAACTCCTGCAAGGCGAGAAGGCACTCGGCGCGCCCCTGTTCGAACGTCTGCCCACCGGCATGCGCCTGACGGCGGCGGGCGAGATCCTGCACGCCCACGCCCGCCGCTGGCACCGCGATTTCGCGGATGTCGCCCGGCAGATCGACGATCTCAAAGGCTTGCGTCGTGGCCAGGTCACCCTGGCGGCGCCGGAGGCGCTGACGCGCTCCTTCCTGACCGGCCTCATTGCCCGGCTGCGGCAGACCCACCCCGCCATCGTCCTGAATCTCCGCATTCACGACAATGCGGAAATCGCGAGCCTGCTGGATGACGGTAGCGCCGACCTGGCCCTGATGCTCGATCCCACAGGTATCCGCAGCCTGCATGTCAGGAACACGGCGCCGTTTCCGCTGGGGTTCGTCTCACCGCCCGGACACGGGCTGTCGCACCTGGCCTCCGTACGCTTTTCCGCCTGCGCCGACGAACCGACGATCGTACCGGCCGCCCCCCTCGCCATAGCGGCGATCTTCACCCGCCTCGAAGCCGATTGCGCGGTCACCGCACGCATGGCGACGACCAGCAACAATGTCCAACTGATCAAATCGCTGGTCGCCGCCGGCACCGGCATCAGCCTACTGAGCGCGCTGGATGTGATGGAGGAAGTCGCCCACGGCCTGCTGTGCTTCACACCGCTGGCCCATGCGTCCGTTCCTCCCCTGGCCCTGTCACTGGTCCATGATCGCGGCCGGCATCTCTCCGCCGCCGCCCGGCTGGTCGCCGACACGCTCGATCACGCACTGACCGATCTGGCGAACATGCCTGAGCAAACCGCCAATTTTCGTTACAACACCAGAGACTGAAGTCACCTCTTGGTGAAGCCCCCCGTCACGAACAGATGGACCATGCCAGGCCCGGCCTTCTAAACCAATGGCTCATCAAATATTTTCTGAATTTCCAGAAATATATACAAATAAACTATAATATATATTCATAGCGGAACATATTGTTCTCTCCGCACGAGAATGCTGAGAATGACGCCAGAGGCAATGCTTCAACGTATCCCAGAAATAATAACAAAGAATCGGCTAACGATACCATGCTTCTCGCGGTGGCTTTCTCATGTCACATGCCCCCTCGCCCGGCAGAAAAACGGCGCGCGGGACATCCGGTTTCCCGCGCCTTCCGAAACAGGCCGTATGACACATGGGTCCCGATCGATGACTGGACGATCATCGCCCTGGCGCTGTTCATCGCCATGGCCTGCATCACCGCACACACCAGCCTCGCGGCCACCGGCAAGCCGGCGGCGCCAACCGCAACGGTGAAACAGAAGCGCCCACTCGCCGAGGACAAGCTGAATCCTCTCTTCGACGGAGAAAGTCTCTCCGGCCTCCTGCCGCCACATGCCGATGCCCTGCGCGCCGGCGACCCAAGCGCCGATTATTTCGCAATCGACCGGTCATCGGGCAATCTGATTCCACAGGCCCGCCCCTGGCGCCAATGGCTGAGCCGGCGCGGCTTCACCTTCGACATGATCTACAAGGCTGAAGGCATGGCCAACATCGACGGCGGCCTGTCGCGGGGCATGGATTATGTCCACGACCTGCGCGTGACGATGCTGTTCGACCTGGGCCGGCTGCTGGGGCTGACCGGATGGTACGTCCACGGACTGGTCATGAATCGCGAAGGCCGCCAGGTCGGCTGGGACCATGTCGGCGAGCGCAACGTACTGCTCACCGAACTCTGGAGCATCCACGGCCCCGCCGCCGCACGCCTGGCCGATCTGTACGCCGAGAAATCGTTTCTTGGCGACCGGCTCAACATCAATATCGGCCGCATCGCGCTGACCCACACCTACGGCACCTCGGCGCTGCTGTGTACGTTCATGATGCAATGCTCCGCCCCGATGGCGATCCGCGAACCACCGGGCTGGAGCGTCTATCCCAAGACATCCTGGGGCGGCACGCTGCGCTTCCGCCCGCTGCGCGACCTGACCTTGCGCACCGGCATCTACAAGATCGGGCCAAAACCCCAGGACAATACCGGCTGGGCCTGGGCCAGCGAAACCACGACCGGCATCCAGACCCCGGTGGAACTAACCTGGGAGCCGTTCTTCGGCCCGCGCAAACTCGTCGGCCACTACAAATTCGGCTACGGACACGATACCTCGCCCTACCCGGACATGATCGGCACAGTACCGGCAGCGTATCGGGACGCGATCCACCCGCACGCCGAAAAGCCGCGCGACACATTCTATATCGAAGCGGACCAGATGATCTACCGCACGCACGGCACGAGCCAGATGTCCGGCGGCTACCTGATGGCGGGCTACATCCACAACACGCCGAGCATCTCCACCTTCGCCGACGAATTCTATTTCGGCACCTCGCTGCTCGGGCTCCTGCCCGGCCGCCCCTTCGACCGGCTCGGCGTGATGTATTCCTATTACCAGATGAGCCCCCGCCTGGCGTACGGCCAGCGACTGCGGCAGGCGGCGGGCCTGCCGCTCGGCCCGTACATCACGGGCCCGCAGACCCATTCGGCGGTGCTGGAGGCCTATTACAGCATGCCCGTGCTGCCGGGCCTGATCCTCTATCCCGAATTCGAATACATGATGCGTCCGGGCGAAACCTCGGTCATTCCCAACGCAACACTGGTCGGCATCAAGCTGATCGCCAATCTTTGACCCCGCCACGCCGACGGCAATCGCCAAAATATGATCATCGGTGCAGATAAAATTAAAATTAAGCGCATCTTCGCCCCACCGGTGCTCACTACGGACGGGCGGGCATAACGATCCGGAACAGACAAGCGCGCAAGGGATGGAAACAGGCATGAATGACATGACCGCCGCACCAACGACACGGGCGACACCAGCGACGATAACGGAGCAATCCCGGACCTACGACGTGGCGACGGCCCGGCATGTCGTCCTGGCCTCGCTGCTGGCCTGGCTGCTGGATGCCTGCGATTTCTTCATCGTGCTGTTCACGCTCGACGATGTCGCCCGCAGTTTCCACGTCTCCCTGCAAAGCCTCCTGCTTGCGCCCACGCTCACGCTCCTCACACGCCCGATCGGCGCCTTCCTGTGCGGCCACGCGGCGGATCGGTACGGGCGCAAGCCGGTCATGATCACCACCATCGTCGTTTATTCCGCGATCGAGATCCTGTCCGCCTTCGCCCCCAACCTCGCCATCTTCCTGCTGCTGCGCACCCTTTTCGGCATCGCGCTGGGCGGAGAATGGGGCGTGGGCACATCGCTGATCATGGAGAGCATTCCCCCCTCATGGCGCGGCACCGCCTCGGGCCTCCTTCAGGCCGGCTACCCCGGCGGCTACCTGCTGGCATCGCTGGTCTTCCTGCTGCTGCCCTTCATCGGCTGGCGCGGCCTGTTCATCCTCGGCGGCAGCGCCTTGCTGGCGGCGGTCTATATCTGGCTGCGCGTCCCCGAAAGCCCCGAATGGCTGAGCCGCCAGCACGACCAGAGCGCAGGAGCAATCGCGGGCACCAGCACCACCAAAGCCCCAGGCATGTGGTTCATCATCCGCAACAATGCGGCCCTGTGCGTCTTCGCGATCACCCTGATGGCCGCCTTCAATTTCATGAGCCATGGTTCGCAGGATCTCTATCCCAAGGTTTTCCTCGGCCTGGAACGCCACCTGTCCCACCCGTCCATCACGCTGATCGTGGTGCTTTACAACATCGCCGCCATCGCCGGCGGCCTGTTCTTCGGCGTGCTGTCGCAGAAGATCAGCCGCCAATACAGCATTGCCCTGGCCGCCCTCCTCACCCTGCCCTGCCTGCCCTTGTGGGCCTTGTCCCACTCCCCCTACTGGCTCGCCTTCGGGGCCGTCTGCGTCCAGTTCTGCATCCAGGGCGCCTGGGGCGTCGTCCCTGCCTATCTCAGCGAACTCTCCCCCGCCTCGGTCCGCGCCACCTTCCCTGGTCTTGCCTACCAGTGCGGCAACCTCATCGCCGCCAGCAACGCCCTCCTGCAAACCGGCCTCGCCTCCTGGTTCGGCACCGGCCTCGCCCCCGCGATGATGCTAACGGTCGGCACTGCCGCCCTCGTCGTCCTGACCCTGATCCTGCTCAACGCCCGCCTATACGGCCGCTACCACCCTATTCAATAAGGGACGCTATATCGTCTGGAGAAATATCGGCTTCCGCCCATTTCCAGACGACAGATGCAAGCACATGCCTTCCCGACAGCGGACGCCCAATCTTACGGCACCATTCCTATCGCTCTACCCCACGGTATGGGTGCCTGATGCATCGCGTAAACAGTCTGCGGAGAGATATGCGCTCGCGCAACCGCGTTTGCCACTTCATGCATCAGTTCGGGATTATACAACGAATTGTCGGGGTTCAGTACCAGCGTGTCGCTCGCGTAAAGGAGTTTCGCATCGGGCCAGTAAACCATGTATTGTCGCTCGGTCGACGGTCCGCAGATCGGGATCAGCATGATCGGATTGTGACGGCTGGGGATCGCAAGCACCTGATTCACCATGTGCCATTGCGGCGGCCGGGGATGACGGGCAAGGTCGTCGGGTCGCAGGGTATGAGGAGCAGCGATCAATCGGTCCAGCAGCGGTCGGTTCAGATCGAGTTGATAGACCGGGATTCCCCGCGCCACCGCTTCCCGCAGTCCCGCGACATGCGGCCAGGAGTCCGTCGTCGAGATCACTGCCTTGATGGGCTTGCCCGGCACGAGGTGCGCGGCAGCATCCAGCGCCTGTGCCGTATAAGACGCGGAAATCGGTGCTTCGAGCAGAATCAGGCCATCATCCTGTTCGATCACGCTGACATTCCATGCCCCCTGGAACAGCCAGACTCCGGGAACGATCGTTTGCGCCTGTGGTGGAAACGGCCGGTCCCATCCCGGCGACAGCAGGCTTTTGGCGGCCGCCGCTGAATCGACGGAGAAAGCATCGTTTGTCAGAGCCGGATCGAAGCGCACGTCCAGATATTGCTCATGAGCCGTTTCCAGGCCGTTGCGCTGATCGACCCGGCTCGCGGGGAAAAGAAGGCCGCCGACATCCTGCCAACTGTCGAGATAGATGCGCTGATTGACGTCACCCCAGACGTTCCAGAAATCCTCGAATGTCCGGGTTCGCTCGATCGCGTCAGGCAGATGATTTCCGGCATTCAGGACGAGACGAATCGGCCGCCCGTGATCCGTGAACGTCACGACCGTATGCGGTGCCGCGTGCAGCCATTCGGGCACGGCGTAATGCAGATCAGGCGCCCTTTCTGCCGCCTGCAGTACCGTCAGGGGCTCATCATGCAGGATATCGTCATCTTGTTCACGGATTTGTTTAGCGGCCGGTCTGTCGCCGCCTGGCGTTTTCATGACCGCGCCGACTGCCGACGCCACGACATGGGTCTTGTTGATATTTTCGTCCGGTGCGGTCGAGGGAAAAATGGACTCATGCACGCGATCGACAGCGCCATGCTGATAGTCGACGATCCGGGTTTCTCGACCATATTCGATCTGGAATGGCGCTTGGCGATAAGATTGTTCCGCTTCCACACGATGACCGATGATATCGTATCGCGCCGTTCGCATGCCGGTAAGGCGACTTGCGCCGCCCATGGCCTCGAGCGCCATGCCAATGCACGCGTGGGGCGAAAGGCCGGCGCAGCCTGGTGCTTCATGCGCTGAAGTGACGGGTGTCCCATCGGGCGGCGGCGCAGCGGCACAGAGGAAAACCGGCACGGTCGCGCAGGTAATTGCCAGAAAGATTCGATGTGCAGGAACCATAAAATACCGCCTCAACGAGAGTCTCCCATCTACATCAGGCATATTGCGGCAATTGCCATTCAGGAGTTACCGCACATTACTTTCTGCAATTTTATTATAATTCATATTTGAGAGCGGACAGTTCGTGGTTACCGTTGCCTCCTGAAACGTTACGGCGGCGGCGACATCGCGTCAACGCCCTCCAAGGAGACTGGCAACGTCAATGGCACGCCCTTCTTTGTCCACACGATGGAGCATCGGACTGACTCTTCTCGCAGGCATGACGCAGGCTGCGCTCGCCAAGGAGATTCCTCCGGTTTCGCCCGCCGGGTTCGGCGTCTTTCAGCCGTTCTCCAGCGACCCGGGCTTTACCCTGAACGCCGCATTCACGCCGGACGGCAACACCGTCTACTTTTCCAAAAGCCAGCCGACCTGGGATGGCTTGACCATTTTCGCGGCGACGCAACGGCACGGCCTATGGTCCGCCCCTCAAGTCGCGCCGTTCTCCGGCGTGGACAAGGACACCGACCCGGCCGTGTCCCCTGACGGCACGTCGATCGTGTTCGCCTCGATCCGCCCCGCCAGCGGGGTGGTCTATCGCTTGTATCGCTACGATTCCAGGACCGGCCTGACCACGCCGGCCCTGCCCGAACCGACTTCGGCGACCGACAATGACCTTTACCCGAGTTTCACCAGAACCGGCGTCCTGTATTTCATGAAGATGGGTACAACCGGCACGGCGATCTATCGCGCCGCGCCAGCAGGTCAGGGGTTTGCGACCCCGTCGCCCATCGTCATCCCTGGCGCGGATAAAACGACCCATGACATGGATCCGACCATCGCGCCGGATGAGAGCTTCATCGTCTTCGCCAGCAACCGTGCGGGCACGCTGGGAGCGAAGGATCTGTTTATCGCGTTCCGCACCACAACCGGCTGGTGTACGCCGTTGCATTTTGATGCCCCGATCAACAGTACCGGCAACGAGGTCGCGACCGGTCTATCGCCGGATGGGCAGACATTGTATTTCTCCACTGCCCGCTCGAGTGTCACGACACCCCGCACAAAACCAGCCAACAGCGTGGCTTTCCGCGTGGAACAGGCCAATTATGCCAACGGACTCCTGCGGCCCTATAAGGTTTCGATCGGCGCATTCGTTGCGACGCACCGGCCAATCGGCGGTGTGTGCAGTCATCCATGATGAAGCGGGATCTCGCCAAAGGCGCGCAAGGCGTCAACCCCACGAGGCAAAAGCGCATGGAGAGGTGCCTTTTGCCGACGCATGCGCATTATCGGCTGTTGCAACTTTCATCAGGAAGCCTCGCCTGCTTATGCAGCGCCGTCCTCTGGTGTAGCGGCGCTCTTGCGACCCCGAACCCTTCATTCGAACCGAGCCTGAAATCGGGAGACGTATTCAGCAACGCTTTCTCGATCCAGCGTTCCGTAACGGCCCCTGGTTATCAAGAGTTCGTTTGGCGCAATGGCGGCACTGCCGATTACCGGGTGACCAAGGCGACCACCCACGGCATCGAGTTCGATATGCAGGCGCGGTACGATGGGCGCCCGATCGCCCGGCACCATATCTCGATGACACCGAGTGGCGATCGCTTCTGCATCTTTAATGCGGCCAAGGTCGCATGCGAGTCCGATCGCGATGCCAGTGGGTTATTGTTCAACCAAGCTGTATGGGGCAAACCGCTTGGCGCTCTGAAAAGCGGAAGTTATTGGCACGAGAGCCATCTGTCTACCTGGGAATTCGGCGGGGCGGGCGGCTCGCAGGACGTCATTGTGACCGGCTATGACGTCACCACAGGCGCAATCACCTTATCAAGAGCCGGATCGGCAGAGGGTTTCTACTCCGAGAACGATCCGACAACCATTACCCTTCTGAAAGATGGTCATCAGAAGGAGTTTCATCTACGGCCGGGTCATACCTCATGGCGCGGTGTAACGATCATTAAAGCTGGCATCGTCCTCAGCGACGAGATCATTGTCGAGCGTGATGACGTCCTTGTCGACGACGGGAACCGGACTGTCACCGCGCATGAACGGCGGATCATGCTGGAGAATGCAGCACCGTTTCCGACAATCGGAGTGTTGTGAATACGTAAGGAAAGAGTGCTGCGCCCTTAAACCCCGGGACTAAACACGTTGCCGAGGCATCGTCATGCCTAGCGTGAAAGGAAGGGAGTTTCACGTCGGGGCCAGGCGCTTGTATCTCCGGCAAGGCTGAGAGAGAGTGCACAGGGGACATGTCGTCTTTCGCCTCAAGTCGGACGCTTTTTGAGTGTCATGGAATGGCTGAAAGCAGACGCTTTTGCGGTCGGCATTTCCTACACGTCCTAACAGGCATTGCTTCACGGATACTAGGCCCGGACCCGACAATCAGTTAGGAAAGGGAAACGCCTGCTTACGGACAGCAAAACGAGGACCATACATGACGCAATTACAAGACGTTAATCTGTGTAGTGATCTTTATGATGTTCTTGAGAATTGCACAAATGAGGAGCTTGATCCCATTGTAGATGTCCTCGGGCAATCACAGCAGAGCGTTCTTAAAATCAGTCGTGTATTCGAACGTTACTTCCCTGACCACACGAATTATGCAGACCGGATTGGCGACGAGATTTACAGGCTTGGCCTGGTGGCCCTTGGCCGCAACGATGGAAAGCGTCCCTCTTACTCCGCGATCATTGGTGGCCTGTGTAAACAGGTCGGGTTTCCCTCAACATTAACGGGCGAAGACGAAGCGACCCTGTTGAATTTGTTTTCAAAGCAATATCTATCTCTCCGTCCATCTACCATCGACCAGCAGGCTTTGGTCAATGAGGCAGCCACGGCCGTGTCGGCTGCCGTGCGGGGCATATTGAGTTCGGATGCCTGGCCGCCATTTGCGGCAATTATGCTGCAGATAATATATCTGCGCCGTAAACTGATTGAGGAAGGACGGATCCAACCCGCCTCAATCACCGGAACAGAAATCAGTAATAGTTCTGCTAGCATCGATAGCGCATCGGACTCTGTTATCATCCAGACCGAGAATGGCGACCGGGTTCTATCTCTTGCGACGATTCCCGATGCCGACACAACTGGGTGGCGGGACATGGAATACAGTCGCAACTTGCTGAATGTTCTGACGCCGATACTGAAGGGCGCCCAACCATTTATTTCGACCGAACAAATATTAAAAAATGGGAACTACTATCGCGCAGAAATGACGCTTTCATACAGCGAAAAGCTGGGCCACTATGTAGGTACTGCCAAGGGTCACCAGGGTATGGTCCGCCTCGATCCAGCGTCCCTGGTCAGTCTAGCTACTCCCGCCGCGTTACTGACATTGGCTGCCGCCATGGCGGAGCAGAAAAAACTGGAAGCTATTGAAAAAAGCCTCGACGAAATCAAAGCTTCGATCAAAGATGTCTCGAAATTCCAGCAGAATGAACGTCGCTCCATAATCACTGCGTCCATCCGTTACTTTCAGCAGGTTGCCCCTTCTGTTTTGACAGGGGAACTGGCCAACGAAGTCTTGCAGGAAATCGAACGCCATGAAGTTGATCTTGTCAGGGTGCAGGAGCACCTGACCAGCGACATCAGTGCTCAGGTTGAGGCCTTCAGCGTCATCAAGAAAGAAGGCTGGGGATCAAGCAAGTATGCAACTGCGATCAAGGAAGCTCAGACCAGCATTGGGAGGATGTGCGATGAAATCCTCCTGTGTATTCGGGCACGGGCTTGCGGCTATCAACTCCTGTGTGCATTTCCTGGCCGCGATACGGGAAAAAAGGTGCGCCTACAGGATATTACCAATGCATTGGCCGTTCTATCCCCTATGGGCGAGGTTGGTTTATCAATAGACAAGGCGTTTCGGGATAAAATCCAAGGTATATCATCATATGAAATCAAGGCCTCCGTCCTTGCTCATGAGAACGTCCTTTTTGAAAAAATCACAGTCGAAAGTGCAAATATAATCAAAGGGCTGAATGATGCAGCCAAAGAAATATCACAACAAACAGAAGTGCTGTCTGTTGACATCAAGGTCCAGGACGGTGTGCCCGTAGCCATCCGGATGGCCTGAACTGTCAAGTATGCGTGTTTATCCCTCTGGCGCAGTACACGGGAATCATGCGCGCCCCCCCCCGCTCAAGCCGCCTTCGTATTGGATACTCTAACAAGTAGGTCGGGTTCGTATTTGACTAGTGCATAAAATTAATTAATAATATTAAAATTTTATATTCTCGAGGTTTATATGGCACAGATTATGTTTGGGCGGACTACAACCACAATAGCAGAACAAATTCTACTATCTGCATATTGGGAGACACAAAGAAACCATAACCGCATTTATTACATGCTGCCCACTGCAAGCGTAGCAACACTTATACCTTTTTCTTACTATCCATGTTTTTCTGATCTTGTTCTGGAGTTAAATGTTAATTACGGATGTTCTGGATGGGTAACAGATATAACAATTGATTCGATAATTAATAATCCGGCATCAATTAAATACATAGAAACATCGCTATCGAATCTATACTTTTTATGGGAAATAAATTATTCTTTTTATGTTTTAAGGTCGGCTATTGATAATATTATTTATTCGTCAATACCACGAACATTTTGTATTTACCATTCTTATATTCGTTAAAAATGAGAGGCAAGATATTGCGTCTTGTTTGATGGTTTATGGTATTTCACGCGAGTGTAAAATCTAAAGCCGACAGCCCGCCTCCCCCCTTTTTGCCGTTTCGAGCGCTTTCACTTCCTCTTAAAACTTGCCATATAGAAGGTATGACCGAGACGATTCGCGTGGCGACGATCAGCGATACCGAAGCAGTTACGGCACTTACTAGCGCAGCTTACGCCAAGTGGGTACCAGTGATTGGGCGAAAGCCGCTCCCGATGAACGTAGACCACGCCGCGTTCATTCGTGACCACCGAGTAGACCTCCTGTTCGCTGGTCCAGATTTGGCAGCGCTCCTCGAAACAATTCAGCGCGAGAACGACATTCTGATCGAAAATGTCGCCGTTGAACCCCGCTTCCAGAAACGTGGCTACGGAAGAAAAATGGTTGCGTATGCCGAGCAACTAGCAGTCCAAGCCGGTGTAGGTGTTGTCCGCCTATATACGAACTCTCTGTTCAAAGAAAATCTTCGCCTATATGCATCGCTAGGTTACGAAATCGAACGCGAAGAGGCGCGAAACGGCGGCGTGGCAATCCACATGCTCAAGCGCGTGCCCTGACGGCAGCCATCCTATTGCAATCGTCCAAAAGCCGCCCGTCGCTTTCGCGTCCCCAAGCGATCAAGTAGCCCGATCATCACACCACGGAAAATGGGCACCGACCATCCGTGCCCATTTCCACCCCCAACTCAGAAATCCGGCATCGTCGACGCCAGCAACCCGCCAATCCGCAGCGGCGCCATCCGACGAGCCAACCCGGTAGCATCATCGGTTTCCACCATCATGCCCGCCACCGTCGCCACCCCTTCAGCCGGTTGCAACCGCTCGCCGGGCATCCGCCGCAGAAAGCGCGCGATCGCCGCATCCTTGCCCATGCCGATCACGCTGTCATAATCGCCGCACATGCCCGCATCGGTCTGATAGGCCGTGCCGGCGGGCAGAATGCGATGGTCGGCCGTCGGCGTATGGGTATGGGTGCCCACCACCAGCGAGGCCCGGCCATCCAGCACATGCCCCATCGCCCATTTCTCGCTCGATGCCTCGGCGTGGATATCCACCACCACCGCATGCACCGTCACCCCCAGGCGGTGCCGCGCCATGATGTCGGTCACAGCGCGAAACGGATCGTCTAGCGCCTCCATGAACTGACGCCCCATGACGTTGATCACCAACGCCTTGCGTCCATCCACCAGTTCAACCACCACGCTGCCCTGCCCCGGCGTACCGGGCGGATAATTGGCCGGGCGAATAATGCGCGGCTCCGCATCGATCTGGCCAACGAGATCCTTGCGATCCCACGCATGGTTCCCCAGCGTCACCACATCGACGCCGGCCGCGAACAGATCGCGGGCAATGGCCAGTGAAAGACCGAACCCATGGCTGGCATTCTCACCGTTTACCACCACCAGGTCCAGGCGCAGGTCCCGCCGCAGATTGGGCACCACCTCTGTTACCGCTTCGCGCCCCGTACGGCCGACAATGTCGCCCAGAAACAAGATCCGCACCCGTCTTTCCTTCTTCCTCTTTGTGCCGTCTCTCCTTCTTTTTCTGAAGAAAAAGAAGCAAAAAGACTTTTATCCGTTTTGGGAAATCGCAAGCCGCACGCAAAAGGCTCCCAAACAGATCAAAAGTTTTTTGGTTCTTTTTTCCAAAAAAGAACGGAAACCCCTCACACCCGAATCACATCCCGTTCCGTCACGATCACCGGCAACGGAACATCATACGGCCCCACCGGCACCGCCGGCACTTCCTGCGCCGACAGGCCGAAGCCCACCGCCGGCACGCCGGGCAGTTCCGCCAGCGTGCGGTCGTAATACCCGCCCCCATATCCCAGCCGGAACCCCCGCCTGTCAAAACCCAGCAGCGGAACGAACACCAGATCCGGCCGCGCAACCTCACCATCAGGGTGCAGCGTACCAAAACGACCGGAGCACATCGTCGCCTCCGGGCTCCAGCGATGGAAGCTCAGGGGCTGTCCGCGCGGCGGCGTCCGGGGCAGCAGCACACCGTAACCATCCCCATGCAGGCTGGCGCACAGGCCGCGCAGATCCACCTCGCCAGGCAACGGCCAGACGGCGGCGACACACCTCCCCGGCGTCAGCACGGCGCGGACATGTTCCCGCATCCGGCGGCACAACGCGGCGCCGGCCTCCGGGCCTGCCATGCGAACACCACGCAAATACCGGCGCAGCTCGGCTTTCGCCGCCACCAGCGCGGGCGGATCAGAGGGGGGAAGATCGGAGACAGGAATGTGCGGAGCCACCATGGCCGTTGGTCTTTCAGCCCTCCCGGACCTGCTCACGCAGGTGGGCGCCAGATAACATGACCAGGATCACGCCAGAGCCAGCTCCCTAAGGAAGTGCTTATCGGCCCAGGGGTTGAGTTGCCTGACGAACCCGGCAGCCCCGCTCATCCTATCTAGGGATGTTCGAGCGTCGCCGCAATGCTCTCGGCGCGTTCGACCAGCAGGGCAAGCTGCTCGCGCCGCCGATCGTTCTCCACCCGCGCCTGCCGGCCCTCGGCAAGCTGGCGCGCGGTATCCGCCGGCATCTTCTCGACCGACAGATCATGGATCTCGTCAGCCATCAGCAGGGCCGCGAGCGCCAGGATCCGGGCCTCGCCGCTCTGGCCGCCGATGGCGCGGATATGCTCGATCCGACGCTCGACCTCCAGCGCCATGGCCTGAAGATGCCGCTCCTGGCCGTCCTTGCAGCCGACGACATAGGCATAGCCGTTGATTCGGACCGTAACCTGCGCCATGGCTCAGCCCTCCCCCATCGCGTCGATATCCTCGTCGGGGCCCAGCACGTCGCGAACCCGCGCGATCAACGCATCGATATTCGCCGCCAGCGTCTGGAGATCAGGCGCCGCAGCCACCGCCTCATGCCGGCGATCCAGGGCAAAGGCGATACGGTTCAATGCCTGCTCCAGCCGGTCTGCGGGATCACTCGCTCCCCAGGCAGCCGGGCTGTCCGATCCTTCAACATGCCCCAAGGTCGTCATTCCCGTCACTCGACGTCTCAATCCCCGCCCGGCTCCGCATATCGGCAGCGTTCCGTCATGCATAACCCGCATGACGCGCATGCCGATCCACTTTTCCGGACAGACACTCACTCTTGAACTGATCGCCCGCACGCGGTTCAACGTCAAGCAATGATCCATCCCCCGCCCCCACCGCGCGTCTTCGTCGTCGCCTCGGCGGTGGAGATCCGCGCCGTTCTGGCCGTGCTGCCCGCACAAGAAACGCCCGACATAACGGGCTGCACCCTCCTGTCGCCGGCCGATGCAGGCTGTTTCATGGGGCCCGCCTGGTGGCGCGCATTACTGGCCGAAACTGGCGTCACTTTTCCCGCCTTCCTCGATTGCGGCACCGCCGCCGGCCGCGCCGCGGAAGCACTGGGGCTGGGCCTGCGCCACATCGTGCTGCACGGCACCGGGCGCCAGGCGGACACGATCCACCTGCTCGCCCAATCACTGGGCGCGCGCTGCCTTCCGCACCGTCCGCCTCACCATGTGGTGGGGCCCGCCCCGTCACCGGAACGCCTGCGGGCCTATCTCTCCGGCATAGATCACCCGCCAATACGCGCCTGCCCCCCTGTCATCACACCGCACGGCACCGTATGATCGGCGCACGATGTATGATTGCCAGCTTTATCTCGTCACTCCCCCGACCCTCGACCCGGTCGCGTTCGCGCCGGATCTGGCGCGCGCGCTCGATGCCGGCCCGGTCGCCGCCGTGCAGTTGCGCCTGAAGGACGTACCCGACGATACGATCCTGCGCGCGATCGACATCCTGCGCCCGGTGGCGCAGGAACGCGACGTCGCGTTCATCCTGAACGACCGGCCCGACCTGGCCTGCCGCAGCGGCTGCGACGGCGCGCATGTCGGCGGTGAGGACATGGATGCCGCCGCCGCCCGCACCCTGCTGGGCGACCGATTGCAACTGGGCGTGTCCTGCTACGACAGCCGCGACCTAGCGATGCGCGCGGGCGAAGCCGGGGCGGATTACGTGGCGTTCGGCGCGTTCTTCCCCTCGGTCTCGAAGGAAACCGACATCCGCGCCTCCGTGGAACTGCTGACATGGTGGAGCACGATGATGGAACTGCCGGTCGTGGCCATCGGCGGCATCACGGCCGATAACTGTGCGCCCCTGGTACGGGCCGGCGCCGATTTCCTGGCGGTGATCAGCGCCGTGTGGTCGCATCCCGAAGGCCCCGCAGCCGGCGTGCGTGCCATGAACGCGGCGATAAACGCCGCCTGAAAGCCGGTCGAGGCCAGAAACAGAAGCCGCTGGCGCTCAGGCAGGCGCCAGCAGCGAACTGGTCAGATACAGCACGCCGTTGGATTGCGGCACACCGTCAATCCAGATCGGCGCCACCCGCCCGACCCCGTCCGACAACACCAGCCGCCCCGCCGCATCCCGCCCAACCAGCACCGTCCCGCCGGCAACCGTCGGCAGGCTGACCCGGTTGCCGGGCGCCTCGGCGACCAACTGGCGCAGACGCGCCGCCGGATAAGCACCGCGCACGATGCTGTAGGCGAGCGCCTGCCGCAGCACCGCCGGGGCCGGTATCCCGCCCGAGGGCGCGGTCCCATGCGCGAACTGCTCCATCGGCAGGTTAGGCACGGCAAACACGGTAAACGGCCCGGCCTCGCGCAATGGCGCCATCATCCCGGCGAGGTCCAACGCCCGCGTATAATCAGCCAATTCGATACTGCCGCGCAGGCTCTCGTTCAGGGGCCGGTCGCGATAGATCGGCGTATCGGGCGCGCCATAGGCCACCCGACTGTCCGGCCGCCCCTGATCCAGCGCCGGCGTGTAACTATGTTCGACCGAAATGGTGGGGATGGCCGCCGCCCGGCTGTCGCCGCGCACCAGAAAGGCGTCCTGGCGCGAAGCCGGCGCACACGCCACGACCGAGCACGCCATCAGGCAGACCGTCACACTGCGCGGCACACGCATTCCCACCCCCTCGCGGGGCGAACCAGCGCCACCCCGTCGTCATGCCGCCTCAGCGGGCGGCGATCAGCATCCATCTCCGCGCATCGTCCAGCCCGATACGCGGCCGGCGATAATCTCGAACGTCGTCTGGCAGGTGCTGGTATAGACGGTACCGCCCATGCCACCCCAGCCG
>NZ_JBDNXE010000002.1:68203-108656 GCF_047721585.1 Gluconacetobacter sp. | reverse complement strand
AACGGTGACACCGTGTCCAGCGTTTCGCTGGCCACGGCCGCAACCGGCGCCAGCAACGTCGGCGCCTATGGCATCACGGCCACGGGCGCGACCGGCAGCGGTCTGACGAACTATGCCGTCACCTACCGGCCCGGCACCCTGACGATCGATCCGGCTGCGCTGACCATCACCGCTCTCGACCAGACCAGCACCTACGGCCAGGCCCCGGCACTCGGCACCAGCCGCTTCAGCACGACCGGCCTCGTGAACGGTGATGCCGTCTCGGCCGTCAATCTGACCACGGCCGCCACGGGCGCGAGTACCGTCGGAACGTATGCGATCGCCCCCAGCACAGCGACAGGCACCGGTCTGAGCAACTACCACGTCAGTTACCGCCTGGGCTCCTTGACCATTGTGATGGGACCGTCGTCCGCTACCGCAGGATTGTCGGCAGATCTCCGGTCACAGGGTATCGACTCCCTCACCGGCATCGTTAGCCAGGGCCTCAATACGGCGTTCGTTGCCGATCATGTCAGCGCGATTGCGAATCTTTCTGGAATCTCATCCGCTCACGAAAATTCAGGAAGCTCGACAGTCGTGTCGCCACTTGATAGCGCGGCTCCTGACGAGATTCAGAAACCAGCAGCCAGATCGATCCTCACTCGACCCTCTGGTGCGGCGCGGACTGCGGCGCCGGCACGCGCAGTCTCGCTGTCTGCCAGGCTCACTTCCCGGAATAACGGGAACATCGTCACCCCACGCCCGTCCGCTCGCAACCAGATCGCGCGGTAAGGAAACAATCTCATGCCAACTCTAAAACGGGCCTTATTGGCGACGTGCGCGGCTATTTGCCTTGAAGCACTCAGTAGCCCCAACGCCTTTGGTCAAGCCTATGAACGCGACAAACCCAAGACTCCTATGCCTCTATCGACATCCGATCAGATCCAGGAGCCTACACGGGAGGGCAACGTCCTGCCTGATACTAACAAAGTCGTTGTCTCCCGACTGGTAGGAATAGCCTTCTGGGATAATCCGGAGCGAATGCACAAGGAAGGGGCTCTCACGCGTCCCTATGGTATTTGGCACGATACAGGCCTCGGACTCCTCGATACTTCTTCTTTCCGAACCGAAATAGGGAAGTATCTTCAGAAGCCGCTCACCCTTGCCGATTTAAATAGCATCGTCTCGATTGTGAGCGATCTATACCGGACGCACGGACGGCCTTTCGTCTATGTTGCAATTCCGCCCCAGTATCTTGGAAACGGTGTAGTCCATTTCGTTATAATGGAGTACCGGTTGGATAAAGTCGGTGTACGCGGGAACCGCTGGTTCTCAAGCGAGCAGATTATCCGAACGAGCGGTTTGAGGTCGGGTAAGAGGCTGACGATCTCCGACGTTCGATACGGAATCGAACGCCTGAATGATAATCCGTTCAGGACGGTAAATGCCATTTTCTCCCCAAGTGCAATAAAGGGCGAAACTGACGTATTGCTCCAGACAACTGATCGCTTCCCGTTGAATTTATATGGCACCTTTGACACGGGTGGATTGCCGACCCTGGGGCGCGAGGAATGGGAACTGGGTGGAACATGGGGGAATGTCTTCGGTCTGGGCCACACGTTGTCCTATCAGCTGACTCATTCAGTGAGTGAGCTTTACAATAGTCATTCCCTCAATTACTCCGCTCCGCTTCCCTGGGGGGATCAGATCCATATATTCGGATCCTACGCGTGGAACCGTCCCCGTGAGAATCTGAACGGGACCGAGTTCGTCGAGAACGGCCACTCCGGACAGGCGAGTTTTCGTTATGTCCACGACGTCCATCCAATTGAGCTATTCGGCCCAAAGGCAACACTGTGGCAACAGATGTCGGCGGGTTTTGACTATAAGACGACGAATAACTCTGTCGAATTCGGAGGGATTTCAGTCTATGCCACCAACGCTGAGACTGTTCAGTTTCCGGTCGCATACCGCCTAACGATACGCGATGCGTTTGGCGAAACTCAGATCCGAAATCAGGCGACATTCAGTCCGGGTGGGCTCACGAACGGCAATCACCGGCACAATTATTCGCTGCTCGTTCCAGGCGCTAGCCCCCGCTACATTTACGATACCATGACACTGGCTCGGACTACCTGGCTACCATACGATCTTTCGTGGACGGTGCAAGCAACCGGGCAAATCTCGACGAGCAACCTGATGTATGCAAATCAGATCGGGCTTGGGGGGCTCTATACGACAAGGGGATACTTCACGGACACGATCCTTGGATCTGAGGGGGTGACCGTCGCGAATGAGGTCCACTCGCCGGCGTGGCATCTTTTCCGTGCTCAGGACCTTGAACAGGTCGGGGCCTTCTTTGATTACGGCCACGTCTCCCAGGTGCGCCCAATCCCCAATCAGATCAATTCGCTAGACCTCTCGAGTGTCGGATTGGATCTTCACCTTCAAGAGTCGAGTTACCTCAATCTCTCATTCAATATCGGATGGCGCCTACGCTCGCTGCCTGCCGTCAAGCGCAATGAAGGCTACGGAAACAAGGGGGCGTTCGGCAATATTTCTATCACCGTAGGGTATTAATGAACGCGGTTACCCCTGACTGGCGGCCTGCTTCTTTTGTTCATCTTCGGCAAGCTGCGCCTCTTGGCGCTCAAGTTCGCTTTCAATTGCGCGGCGGATGAACTCAGCCATACGTCTTGGACCCACCAACGCTTCAATCCTTTCCCGAAGAACGTTCGGAAGTCGGACATTTGTGGAGCGAAAGTTGAGTGGTGGGCGTCCCATGTGCGGACGCTATGCCCCAGCGCCCGTTCCGTCAATCTTCCATAAACGGCACCGTTTATTGACATGGATAAACGGTGCCGTTTAATCTCTCCATGTCTTCACTGCCCATGGCTATCCAAAGGAACCTTCGTATGCGTCTTCAGAGTGCTCCGCTCCTCCTTCTTGCCGGCTCGGTCTTCCTCCTGAGCGGTTGCGGCAGCTCAACACCAGCGCCGGAGCCTGTTTTGCTCAGCCAGTTCAGCGCGAACACGGACCGCTTCACCGTCGTCAGCTCCGTCGGCAAACCCGACGGCTCTATTCAGAAGGATGGGCGCAACTGCGACATTTACCGGCTCTATACGACCGGGCTGACCTCGGGTGGCCGCGCCGCGGTCAAGGCCGCAGAGGTGTTGACGAGTGTCGCCACATTGGGCGTCGCTCAGATCGGCTGGGCGATCGGCAAAGCGGGCACGCGACCGCAGGTTCACACCGTCCTTTTCTGCTTCGCGAGCAACGACAAACTTGTCGATATCTACGACAAGGATCCGACGAATACGTCTATTGCAGTCCATCGCATCGTGAACCGTGAGGCGTACAGTGCGCCGATCGTAATGCAGGCGGCTTCGTCGCCGAGTACGATTGCCGAGGTTGCGGCATCACCAGCGGCGCCCTCCTCGCCGGATGCGGGCTCGACGACGGATCGTGAACGGGCGGGCACCACTGTCACGACCGATCCCTCAACGGGCGCCGAGGTGATTCACGAGAAAGCCGTGGCGCCGAGACAAGCCGCCGAGGCCGGATCGATCAGTTTGGGCAACGTATCGCAGGAAGCAACGACCGGGCTCGCGCAAGTGCCCACGGAAAAGGTGTTTGTGAAGGCCGACGCGACCGCGGACGACCTCAATGACGTCAGCGCGCGCCAGTCGGAAGTCGCGAATAAGGCCGCGTTGCACAGTCGGTGACTGGCGAGGCTACTGCCGATAGCTGGGGTTCGGGGAGACACAGAGGCGATCTGCTCTCTCCGATCTTTGCTACTGTGCCAGAATAGAGACGTCGAAAACATCGCATGGATTTCTTGATCGAGAGATTTCAATGGGAACGAACTCGGGGATCGAATGGACAGATCACACTTTCAATCCGTGGGTAGGCTGTACGAAGATTAGCCCTGCCTGCGATCACTGCTATGCCGAGGGGTGGGCAAAGCGTGCTGGCGATCCCGGCCTTTGGGCTGGCCGACGCCGCCGGACCTCTGAGAAGAACTGGAGCCTGCCGTTACGATGGAACCGGGAGGCGCGGGCCTCAGGGACACGCGCGCGCGTGTTTTGCGCCAGCCTTGCGGATGTTTTTGACAACCAGGTGCCGGCTGACTGGCGGACCGATCTCTGGAAGCTCATTGATGCGACGCCGTGGTTGGATTGGCTGCTGCTGACCAAGCGGCCGCAAAATATCTCGGGGATGCTCCCGCCATCGTGGTTCGAAGGGCCATGGCCGAACGTGTGGCTGGGTGCGACGATCTGCAACCAGGCGGAGGCGGATCGGAATGTCCCCCATCTCACTGCGATCCCCGCCACTTTGCGTTTCCTCAGTATCGAGCCGTTGCTCGGCCCGCTGAGCTTCCGCTGGGCCCGCTGGGTGAACCAGGACTCCACGTTGCGGCGCTTCGGCCGGATCAACCATCTCGAAGGGCTCCGCGGGATTCATTGGGCGATCGTTGGAGGAGAATCCGGGTCGCATGCGCGACCGATGGATCTCGCGTCGGTCAGGGGGCTTCGCGACGAGTTTCTGGAGGCGGGAACCGCGTTCTTCTTCAAGCAATGGGGGGAGCACGATGCGGACGGCATCCGCGTCGGAAAGAAGCGCGCCGGCCGATTGTTGGACGACCGCATTTGGCAGGAGGCGCCCGGGCGTCAGTCGGTGATGACGTTGCCGCGTGGGGGAGATTGATGATAAGAACATATAGGGAACAATGGAGCCGGACCCATGACAGCCTCGGTCGAGACGAAGATTCTCTTTCAGCCCTATCAGTGGAAGAAGCAGAAACGTGGTGCGGATCGCCTGGAGGCAGCTCCCGCCATCGAATGCAAGGTGATCGGTGACGGGCTGCGCAGGATCGAAAAGATCCGCGCCGGCGTCACCGGGTTCGCGGGAGCGCAACTCGTACGCATCACGGTCGATGTCGAAGCCGGGGATTACGGCGAACCCGAATTTCTTGATGAGGCGGGGGATGTACCGGCCCGGGAAGAGTAGCCACCTTTTTACCGGAAGTCCCGAGCGCGTTGGAGGATTGTGCTCGAAGGGAAACCGTCGTCCCGGCCGATCCGACCGAGGTCGGCCGTGAGGTCCTCGAAGCGCACGGCGACGACATGGATGACGTCGCCCTCCCGCTGAAGAAGTCCATGCACGGCGACCATGGAAGCGCCGATTACGATACGCCGTTGCGCTTCCATGCGGTCCTTCCACACGACCAGATTGGCGGTGCCAGTCTCGTCCTCGATCGTCATGAACAGCACCCCCTTGGCCGTCCCCGGGCGCTGCCGCATCAGAACGATGCCCGCGACGGACACGCGGCGTCCATCGCGCAGCGTGCCCAGGGCGCCGCAAGGGGTCAGCCCGCGGCTGGCCAAGCTCTCGCGCAGAAAGGCAACCGGGTGCCGGCGGAGACTCAACCCGACCGTTTGGTAATCCTCGACAACCTCTCCGCCTTCGGAGAGGTCCGGCAACACGAATTGCGGCTCGATGATTTCCGGCTCGGGCCGGTTGCGTAGCGCGTCGGCCGCGGCGAACAGCGGCAAGGGATTGTCGGCCAGCCCCTTGATCTCCCATAGCGCGGCCCGTCGATTCAGACCCAGGCTGTGCAGGGCGTCCGCCTCCGCAAGCCGTTCAATCGCCGAGACCGGGATGTTGGCCCGCCGCCAGAGGTCATCCACGCTCTCGTAGGGCGAGGTCCGGTTGGCAACGAGTTGTGCCGCATGGTCGTTGGACAGTCCCTTTACCAAGCGAAAGCCGAGGCGGACCGATTGCCGTGGGCTACCCGGCCGGCCTTCGAGGTTACAGTCCCAGCGCGACCGGTTGACGTCGATCGGCCGGACATCCACCCCATGCTCGCGAGCGTCACGAACGATCTGCGCCGGCGCGTAGAAGCCCATCGGCTGGCTGTTGAGGAGCGCGGCGCAGAACACATCGGGGTGGTGGCATTTCAACCAGGCCGACGCGTAAGCCACCAGTGCGAAGCTGGCCGCGTGACTCTCCGGGAAGCCGTAGCTGCCAAACCCTTCTAACTGGCTGAACGTGCGCTCGGCAAACGACTGCTCGTAACCCCGATCGACCATGCCCTGCACCAGTTTGTCGCGAAAAACCGAAACGCCTCCGGTAAACTTGAAGGTCGCCATAGAACGGCGAAGCTGGTCCGCCTCTCCGGGCGTGAAGCCCGCGCAATGGATCGCGACCTGCATCGCCTGCTCCTGGAACAGCGGCACGCCAAGGGTCTTCCCGAGAATGGCTTCGAGGGCTGGCGAGGGGCAATCGGGGTCTTCCAGTCCTTCGCGCCGACGGAGATAGGGATGAACCATGTCGCCCTGGATCGGCCCAGGCCGGACGATCGCCACCTGCACGACCAGGTCATAGAATGTCGTCGGCCTCAGGCGCGGCAACATCGACATCTGCGCCCGGCTCTCGATCTGGAATGTGCCGAGCGTGTCCGCCCGGGAGATCATGGCATAGGTCCTGGCGTCCTCGGGCGGGATGGTGGCGATATCCATCCTGATCCCGAAGCGGTCATCGAGCATCTCGAAACACCGGCGCAGGCATCCCAGCATGCCGAGACCCAGCACATCGACCTTCATGAAGCGAAGGACATCGATATCATCCTTGTCCCAGGTGATGATCTGCCGGTCTTCCATGGCGGCCGGCTGCACCGGGACCAGTTCGTCGAGCCGATCCCGCGTCAGCACGAAGCCACCCGGATGGGTGCCAAGCTGCCGGGGGAAGCCGATCAGCTGGCGCGCCATGTGCAATGTCAGCGCCAGACGGCGATCACGCAGGTCGAGATTGATTTCCTGCGCCCGTGCGTGAAGCAGATCGGGATCGTCCAGTGCCGAGCCAAGATGCTTGGCCAGTTGCGCGGTCACGTCCTCCGGCAGGCCGAGAACCTTGCCAACCTCGCGTAGCGCGCCGCGAGGCTGGTAGCGCATGACCGTCGCACACAGCGCCGCGTGGCTTCGCCCATAGCGCCGGTAGATCCACTGGATCACTTCCTCCCGTCGGTCGCTTTCGAAATCGACGTCGATATCGGGGGGCTCATTCCGCTCGGCCGAGACGAAGCGCTCGAACAGCAGGCCGCTGCGGACGGGATCGATCGCGGTGATGGCCAGCACGTAACAGACCGCCGAATTGGCGGCGGACCCGCGCCCCTGGCAGACGATACCGAGTGAACGCGCGTACTGGACGATCGTGTTCACCGTCAGGAAATAGGGCGCGTAATCCAGCCGGCCGATCAGATCCAGCTCGTGCTTGAGCTGCACCAGGACATTCTTCGGTGTGCCGACGGGATAGCGGCGCGGCAAGGCTTCGCGGACCAGGCGCGTCAGTGTCGCCTGCGGCGTCTCGCCGGCGACCTCGCTCTCGGAAGGATACTGATATTTCAGATCCGCCACGTTGAAGCGGCACCGCGTGGCGATCGTGCGCGTGGCTGCGAGCGCCGCCTCGAAGCCAAGGTAGAGGGCCACCATTTCGTCCGGCGATTTCAGGTGCCGGTCCCTGAAGGGCTCACGGTCGGCCCCGAGCCGATCGAGCGGCGTTCCCACCCGGATCGCCGTCAGCACATCCTGCAGGATATGGCGCTGCGCGTCGTGATACAGCACGTCGCCGATGACCACGGTCGGCACACCCGCGCCGCCGGCGAGATCCATCAGGGCATGGAGGCGCGCCAGATCCCCGGGGCGCCGACGCAGGGTCAGTCCAAGATAGGCGCTGGCGATCCCGCCTTTCCGCTCCAGGTCCCCGAGGCGGCTCAGGGCGCGGGTCAGTTTGGCATCCGGCATATCCGGGAGCAGGATGACGACGAGCCCGGCGCCGCCGGCCTCCAGGTCCTCCCAGGTCAGGGTGAACATCTGCCGCTCGCCCCGCTTGTGCCCAAGCGTCAGCAGACGGCATAGGCGCCCCCAGGCGGCCCGGTCGGTCGGGTAAGCAAGGAGCGCATTCCCGTCCGTGAGGTCGAGATGCACGCCCGGAACCAGGCGCACGCCGTTCTCCTCGGCCGCCACATGCGCGCGGATGATCCCGGCGACCGAGTTGCGGTCCGTGACGCCCAGAGCGTCGTAACCGAACGCGGCCGCCCGGCCGAATATCTCGTGCGGGTGGCTTGCGCCTCGCAGGAAGGAGAAATTGGTCGCGACCTGCAGTTCGACATAGGGTGCAGCGCTGTCAGCCATCGCCGGGCTGGCGGTCGGTGTTCGGATGGCGATGCTGGCTGGTATCGGGCAGCGCGGCGCCGGTGCCGCACCGCACCAGCCGGAAACCGCAACGACGCAAATGCTCGACCAGCCGCTCGGCGACGATGCGGGCCATCAGCTCGTCAGCGTCATGGACACGCCGTCGGCCGTCATAGCGCAGCGCGTGGCTGAGGGCGTCCGCGATCTCGGTCGGATCCGCCGGCTTCATCTCCTCCGCCATCAGAGCACACCATGGACGAACCAGGAGAGGTCGCCTGACCATCCATGGACACCATCCCCTTGCCGGAACAGCCAGAAACGGCATCCCTCATCGTCCTCGACGACCCAGTAATCGCGGACCGCGCCATATTCGTCGGCGTCGTGCCACCATTCGCCATGGATCCGTTCCGGGCCATCGGCCGCCCGCACCCGATGGCGCTCGCCGCGCCACACGAACAGGCGTGGCGGGTCGGCCGGCAACGTGCCCAGCACCAGGATCGGTTCGGGTGGAGAGAACAGCCGGGCAGGGCGCTGGGCGCTCCATTGCCATGCAATCGGAGTCCTCTTCCGCCCGCTCGCGTCGGGCAGCGCCACCCGAACCTGCGTGCGCTCAGGGAGATGTGAGCCGGCCTCAGTGAGGCGATAGATCTGCTCTATACCCTCGCGATTCCGCAGTCGATCGATCAGGCAGCCAAGATCCTCCGCCCCCTGTTCCGCAGCCAACAGCCCTCCCATACGGCCGTCGGCAGGGATCGGCTCGATCCGGACGACGACGAGCTGCATGGCCTCAATTCCGAATCCCGGCTCGATCGTCTCGATCCGCTCCCGCAGCAGCCGGGCAATATGCGCCGCTTCATGGGCCGGCGCGGCCAGGCCGACCCGACAGACCTGCACCGAGGCGTCCACGCGTTCGCATGCCAGATCGATCAGCCGGGCACCCATGCCCCTCTGCACCAGTTCCTGCGCGGCATCGTCGACCAGGACGTCGATCACCGTGGCGATCGCCTCGGCCGTCCCGATCGGCTCGACGAAACTGCGCCGCGGCGCAATCGCATCCCTTGGGCGCAGCGGCCGGATCGGCTCGAAGACGGTGCCCATCGCCTGGTCCAGACGCCGCATGAGGTCGGCACCAAAGCGCCGCGCCAGGGGCGCTCTCGGGGCGGCCTGCAGGGCGCCGATGGTGCGCAGGCCGAGCCGTTGCAGGCCCTCTTGCGTCTGGCTGGCCAGACGCAAGCCCCCGACCGGCAACGCGGCCAATGCGGCGCCCTGGCCGCCGGCTGGCAGGGTGATGCGGTCGTTCCGCCCGTAGCGGGCAAGTGCATGCGCTGCGCCCGGCGTCTCGGCGAGGGAAAGGCGACAGGTCAGCCCCAGCGAGGCCAGACGACCGGCCAGCGTATCGAGCATCGGGGCTTCGCCGCCGTGCAGGTGATCGCATCCCGTACTGTCGATCCAGATCCCATCGGGCGGATCGATGGCAACCAGGGGCGACAGCCACAGACACCATTCGGCAAGGCGCTCAAGAGCGCCCGCATCGGCGTCTGCATCGAGCTGGGGCGTGGACAGGTCCGGAACCAGCGCCCGGGCGTGCGTCAACGCCATCCCGGGCACGACCCCGGCCGCCCGCGCGACGCGGTCCGCCGCAGCCACAACATGCCGGCGTCCATCATGCGTATGCAGCGCCAGTCCCGACTCTGCCGGCTCGTCCGGATTGCGCCGGCGCCATAGGTCCGTGTGCCAGCCCGGGAGCCAGAGGGAGATGATGCGGCGTGACATAAGGAGGAATCTCACAGGACCAGGACGCGGAACGGCCGCCGCGTTGACGCAGCAGCTCGATCGTCCAGCGCTCGGGACCAAGGGGAAGGGGGGCGGTCGACGCTGAGAACGGCAGAACGCAGGGCGCTCCGCGAATCCGCCAACGGGTCTGGCAGGCACTTGGCGGCAGGCGGCCGGTATCGGACGGCGCGGACTCGCGGTGCAGCAGAAAGCCGCTCGTGCTGCCCGCTTCCGCAGCCAGTTGCAGGCGTCGCGAAGCCGTCAGCGAGAGCGCGGTGTCGAGATCCGCGACGACTGCCGTCACCGCCCGTTCGCGGAGAATGTCCTCACACAGACCCGGCACGTTTTCGGGCCTGGTCTCGATGCAGATCACCCTCCCGGCGTCCAGTCCGGCCGGCCTGATGCCCGCCAGATGCAGATCCAGGTAACGTCCGGAGATCCAGACGATCTGTCCCTCGGTATCCGCCAGGATCGAGGCGATGAAGCGGGATGGCTTGGCCGCCACACGCAGGTCGCTGCCGGCGCCGTAGAATTCATGCACGACGCCACATGGCAGGCCGCCTCCGAGGTGCCGGTCGACGTCGGACAGACCGGTGCGGAGATGGCGTGCGGCGTCGGATACCCTGGATCGGCGTTCGATCCGCGCGATCTGTTCGCGCAGCAGTTCCATCGTCTCTGTGTGCTGGTTCATCGCCGCTCGCTCCCGCTCCCTCAGGATCGGGCGGATCATAGACAGGAACAAAAAGAGAACACAAGCGATTCATTCGATGGACGGCGACGCCGGAAGTACGCTCTGCTCGTCCAGGCCGCAGCCGGAAGAGGTGGGACGATGTGCAACCTTTACGCCATGGAGAGTTCGTCATCGGCGATCCGCGCGGCCGCAGCCGCGATGACTGATCGCACTGGCAACCTGCCGACGATGCCCTCCATCTATCCCGACTATGCCGCACCGATCGTGCGGAACGGTCCGGACGGCCGGGAACTGGTGATGGCCCGATGGGGTATGCCCTCTCCGGCCTTCGCGCTGAAGGGTCACAAGGTCGATCGCGGCGTCACCAATATCCGGAACACGGAATCACCTCACTGGCGCCGCTGGCTTGGGCCGCCGCATCGCTGCGTGGTGCCGTTCACGGCCTTCGCGGAAAACGGCCTTCTGCCTGACGGGCGGATCCAGCCGGTCTGGTTTTCTGCCGCGGAAAGTCGCCCCCTGCGGTTCTTTGCCGGCCTGTGGACGTCCTGGACCTCTGTTCGGAAAGTGCGCGAGGGAGAAATTACCGCCGATCTCTTCGGCTTCCTGACGACGGAAGCCAACGCTGTTGTGGCGCCCGTTCATCCGAAGGCGATGCCGGTCATTCTCGAGACGGCCGAGGAGATCGCGCTCTGGCTGGACGGGCAATGGGAGGAAGCCGCTGCTCTTCAGCGCCCTCTGGACCCGGACCATTTGGCGCGTCTCGACGTCGCGTCCACCCCTTAACCGTGTCGTCGTGCGCCAATTCGGACACAAACCCATTCCCTCAGTCGGATTGCCGGACGCCTTTCCGCGCTGCGCGGGTCGTTGGATGCCCCACCCATGATCAGAAGCCGTCGGACAACGGTTTCAAGGTATCTTCGGGGTAGCGGCCACCCCTCGCGCGAAATGCCATCCAGGTTTCATATCCAAGAGGGCTGATCCCAAGAAGATCGGGCGATGTGTGCAACAATTGCAGGAGCCCGAGCCGGAGCAGAGGCTGGATTGTGCGATCCCCGAACTCGTCGGTAAGATTCCGCGAACCTCCGACGATCAATCGCCAGCCAGGTGTCCCGCGAACCGTCGTGATCGGTTGCAGACAGCCGCTTGATTCTACTTGCCCATCCTCGCCCAGGATAAACAGGCAACACGTCCAGAAGGCATTGCGAGGGCGAGGCGGAATCAGCAACCAGTCTACTGGACCATCACGTCCTGACTTGGTCGGCCCTGACTTGGTCGGCACAGCCGACGCAAAGGTTTCATCAGCTTCGTGCGCGGCGATGAAGCCTTCTCGAAACGCGCGTTCCAGCGCTCTCGCGATAGCACCGGCCGTATCTACCGAGAAACCGTCCCGCCGGTCATTGCGATCCTTCGCAACGATCCCTCGGGCAATGTCCCGGAACTGCGCGGTTCGGTAAGCGTCCCTTCTGGGACGGCGGCTCTCAGCCATGCGCCCCACCATGACAATCTGATCGGACGCATCGTAAGTCGATCGAAAGCCTCGCGGTCAAGATCGAAATGAGGTTCATTGAAAAGCGAGGATCTTCCTTGGGGTTCGGGTGCCAGACCGGCGCAGCGACGGGAAGCGCCGCAATCGCCATTTCACTTGTGTCCTCAACGGTCATCCGTGCAGTCGCAAAATTGCCGCCCTTGGCCCCTGTACCGAGCGGCGCTGAGGGCATCGGTCAGTGCGATGTTCTTCCCGGCCTGATTTGTGGTCCAGGCGGCAGAGTTCAGGGCGATCATGCGGGCCACAACGTGCATGCTTCAAATGACAAGGGGACGGGTTTCATAGATTGCGTTTGCATGTTTTATAGATCCCATGCACATTGAACCAAGATATTATCACCTCCCTATAAGGAGTTCAGTCATGCAGACCATGACGCTTGAGCAGCTTCGCGCCGCAAGCGATTCCGGCGGAGTGGACGGCGTGACCCTGAAAGGGCGGGGCGGGGCGTTCCTCGTGCAGATCGCCACACGCAGCGGGGCCACCGCCTTGCTGGCGAAGGCCCGCAGCAACGAGCCGCGCCGGTTCGGTAATCCCGTTGCCGCCTTGAACGTCCTGCGCGACGTGGGCATTACCTTCGGCCAGTTCGACGCCAGCGAGTGGAACCCGGCCGAGAAAGAGGAAACCGCCGGCAACCGTGGCCGGGCCGAAGCGATGCGCAAGGCGCACCAAGCCGCCGCCTACACGGGATGGCTGGCCGCCGAGATTCAGGACGCCATCGACGACCCCAGGCCCAGCATCCCGAACGATGACGTCATGGCGGGGATGGATGCCCACATTGCACGCCACAAGACAGCAGGAGGGCAGCGCGCATGAGCTTCGATGTCTTCGCCGCGCTCGCTCAGCCCGGCGCCTCTGTCACCGTGCACAACGTCCGGCTGATCGATGTGCAGCCGGCCGAAGGCGGCCATGAGTTGCTGACCATCGAGCATGCCGGCACCACGCGCGAACTGATCGGCGGCGGGCCGTGGAGCCACGAACACAGCCACGGCAATGTGGGGAGGTTCGGCTACATCGTGCCGGCGCAGCCCTTCGGCCGCGAGCTACCGGCCGGCGCGTGCTACTTCCGCGACTACATCGACCAGAGCCTGCAGCGCGTGCCCGAGCTGGACAGCCACGAGCGGGCGACCCGTGACGACGGCCCCGCTTTGGACGTCATCGGCTGGCGATGCGATGCACGGCCGAACGGATTCCGCGCGCCTGTCGGCATCATCCCCGGCGAGGCCGGGCGCTTCGTGCCTGATGAAACCGTGGTCGTTACGCTGCGGGTGCCGCCGGAGTTCGTGCGGGAGTGCCGGCGCGTGCAGGTGACGCCCCAGGAGCTGCTCCGTAGCTTTGCGGGCGATCTCGCCGGCATTCAGAACTTCGTCGCGTGCCCGCGTGCAGACGGGTACGGCAGCAACGGAAGTGATGAACGCGAATACGCCGGTGCCTGGCTGCACCGAGCGCACGCCGTAAACGCTATCGACCTGGACGAGCAGGAGGCACGCCAGGCCGAGGCCGAAGAAAAGCAGCTCCAACGCGACGACTTCGCGGCCCTGCTGGACGATTTCGAGAGCTACGGCGGCAAAGCCGATGACCTGTTCGCGACCGTTCAGGCGCTTGTCGATAAGCAGGCCGAGACGGACGCCGATTGATCGATGGCGAAGGCCAAGTCCCCTTTCCGCATCGTATGGCGTCCGATGGCAGAGGTCGATCTGGACACCATCATCGACTCCATCGCCCGGGATAACCCGACCGGGGCGGAGATGTTTGGCCAGGATCTGCGCGGCAAGACCTTGCCGCTTTCGCAGCAGCCGAAAATGGGCCGCACCGGCCGGCCGGACTTGCCCGCCTTCGTGCATGAGCTGGTCGCCCATCTGAATTACATCGTGTTCTATCGCGTGCTGGACGGCGCCGGCACCGTGGAAGTCTTGCGGGTGAAACACGCGGCGCAGCAAATGCCGTGACGCGGTGACAAGCGGAACTCGCCGGCGGGGTTTCGGTGTCAGGTCAACATGATCGAATGAATATAGAGACCCAAGAGGATCGATGACGCCCCTACCATTGAGAGAGATAACCTCTGGCGCGGCCCTCGATTCGGCACCACGAGCACAAGGACAAGCGCGGTAAGTCCGATCCCCATCATGGCCCACGGGAACCACGCATATGCGTGAGTATCAATCCGGCAAAGGCTGACGCCGTTTTCGATATGGCAAAGCGAATCCTTCATTGTCATTCTCCGGGGGGTTAGGTTGTCAGGCGAGTTCGGGCACGGACCAGCCGCACGCTTTTTGGCGCTCCAGCCCCCACACACGCATGACGTCGCGTGTCGTCTCGGACGCTTTTGGGACGTGCGGGCGGTCGGCACAGGCGACCTTCGTGCCTTTGATGATGCGGCACATCACCACGCGCTCACCCAGCTGCACGATCCGGTTGCAGCTGACGCAGCAGTGGCGGTGCTGCCGCCGATCTGCGGCATAGTTGGCTTCCCATATCGGCTCAGGGCGGCGCATGGTACGTCTCCGGATGTTTTGATTACGCGGGTCGAGACACAACAAAGGTGGCGGGTTCGCCGCCCGCCACAGGCGCCTCGAATGAGACAGTTTGACCCAGCGTCAGGATAATCACGTTTTCATACCGCCTGCGATCTGTAACGGGTGCTTGGATCGCATCATCTCCCACCTTTGTGGTATCAATCCGCTCCAGTTTCACGGTCTCATATCGGATCTTCACGAGCACTTTGCCGTCCCGAAGGGGCGTAGCTCTATACACGGCCGTTTCACCCGTCACCGCGACCGCCGGCGTAATCGAGGTGCTGGACCCTCCGCCTCCAAGGAGCTTTCTGGAGGAACCTCCGATGTATGTGATATCTGCGCCATTTTGGATGACAACATCCTGGCCATCGACATTAACTGAAAACTTGATCTTCCCTCTTGGACCATCGGGGCGCGTTTCGGTCACCGAAACTAAACCCACGTCGGGTGCGACATCGGGTGCGCTCAACGAGGCGAGTTGACAGCCGGCGCCCCCCGCGCGGGCCGAGTAACTTGCCACAGCCCCTCCTAAGACGAGCGTCAAAGCAAGCAGAATCTGCAGATTACGCATCTTGAGTTCTTTCGTTTTCGTGTCGGCCAAACGCCGTATCCGACAGTCTACGTTTGCCGTTTGTGACTACAGTCCAACGGGCGATGAACGCAGAGAACGAAGAGCAGTCCTGCGTGGGACCAAAGGGGTTTTCTGGGGGCGCACAGAGTGTAAACCGCCAGCGCGCGCCGATTGGGGTTGGATTGTCAGGGACACGGCGCACTCTCGGCCCGCGTCCGTCACGACCGTCTTGCCGCATTCGGCGGCGACCAGGCTGCGGTCGCGCAGCGCGCGTTCCGTCTGGCCAGCCGCACCGTGCATCTGTCTAATGCTAGCCGGGCTGGGGCAGGGTCATGGCGCTCCAGGAGACTGTCCCGATCGTCTTGCCACCAAACGCAAGTGGGGCAGACTGCCCGTCGGCAAGATCAATGGTCCCATGGAATTCCACGATATTTGTTTCCGGCGTGTCGATGGCCAAACCGTTCGCTGCGGTGAAATGGCCCATCTTGACCAGAGTGGTGTCCTCCAGGTCGATCTTCAGAGCAACGTGCCCGTTCTGCTGTCCCACGGCGCTGATTTCGCCTGACACACCGTCATGAACGAACGCTTTCTCCTTCATCGGCTTCTTGCCGAGATCGCTGGAAATGCTTGCAATGTACGGGATTGCCGTAAACTGCTTCCATGGTGCCGCAGCCTCTCCGAGCACAATAACGGACGAATGAGTCTCAAGTCCGGAGCGCAGGCTGATTGTGGCGGTGCCATAGGTCACCGGCGGGCGGTGGGCGACCTCATGTGCCGCTTCCGCGGCGCTAGCCGGCGGGCACGCTACAACGCTGACAATACCGGCGGAGACGGCAAGGACGGACAGAATACGCATACTGAGACTCCCTCTGTAGTCGATTGGACAATCCAACCACGTCACCGGGGCCGCAGCCCCGATGCGGTTGGGTGGACCCCTCCCAGCCTTTATGGGCCCACCATTTGTGACCGCAGCACCGACCCGGGGTTAGGTTGTCAGGCGAGTTCGGGCACGGACCAGCCGCACGCTTTTTGGTGCTCCAGCCCCCACAGACGCACGACGTCGCGTGTCGTCTCGGATGCTTTTGGGACGTGCTGGCGGTCGGTACAGGCGACATGTGCGACCTTGGTGCCTTTGGTAATGCAGCACATCACCACGCGCTCACCCGACTGCACGATCCGGTTACAGCAGACGCAGCGATGGCGGTGCTTCCGCCGGTCTGCGGCATAGTCGGTTCCCCCTATCGAATCAGGGCGGCGCATGGTCTGTCTCCGGGGTTTGGGTGTTAGGTCAACATGACCAAATGAGTATAGAGACCCAAGAGGATCGATGATGCCCCCACCATTGAGAGAGACAACCTCTGGCTCGGCGCCCGATTAGGGACCACGAGCACAAGGACAAGCGCGGCAAGTCCGATCCCCATCATGACCCACGGGAACCATGCATATGCGTGAATATCAATTCGGCAAAGACTGATGCCGTTTTCGATATGGCAAAGCGAATCGTTTATTGTCTTTCTCCGGGGCAAAGTTTCAGCAGGGACTGGCTCATGTCTGCCGTTCTGTGAATGTCGAGATCGTGCGGCGCTGTAATGTCGGAAAATTCGTGGTATTGCCCAAGCGCTGGATCGTGGAGCGCACCATCGCATGGTTGAACCGCTGCCGACGCCTGAGCAAGGATTGGGAGTGCCTCAATCGCAATGCACTCGCTTTCCTCCGATGGGCGTCAGTTCGATTGATGCTCAGCAAGATCTGTAATCAAAAACAATGATCTCGGACGGACAGTTAGGGGCAGGACGTACCGTTACGGCTGATATCAACGGGTGGGCCTAACGTGCTTCGATAATCGTTTTTGCTTTTGCATAATCGCTTTCAAGCTGAGCATATTCTGCGATGAGGTCCGGTGACAGAGTGCCGCCGGCATTTCCTTGTTCAGCACGTTTTGTGATCTGTAGTAGAGGAGAATGTCTTATCTCAATAGCGGCCCGACCGGTAAGATATGTATCAAAATACGAATGAATACGATTTTCCTCTTGATCGTCAATACTGAATGAGTCAATCAGTTTATTGCCATTTAAGAACGCATTAACCGCTGCGGCTAGGTAATACCTTGCATGAGCCGAATTGATAACGATTCCTGCGCCGCTAGATGTCGCTCTGGCTCCCCCTGGAATTCCCGGATAGGTCGTAGTTACTTCATATATACTATCGTTCACGCTCTTGCACATTGTAGATATAATATTAAAAATGTGCTGCTCACGAGTCAAAGAGATGGTTTTTTCCTGAATTCTATTTGTGGTGTCGGAGGCTCTCTTGGCCAGGACCAAAGCGGCCAGCGCTAGAATCGCGGCCATCCAAGTACCAACGGCATCAAACCAATCTGCGTAACTCCCTTCCTCCATCTCATTTCCAAAATGCCTCAATACGAAAACGAGAAAGATGGGGAATACCACATAGCTCAATATCCACACCAAAACGTGGGGCCATATAGTATTATTTGTTTTTGATCCGGAGCTCATCTCTATAAATCTCGATCTATGCAAAATGATATGAAGGTTCTGTTTTAACCGTCGCGTGCCGCAGGATTGCCGAACCGCGTGGGCATCAGGATTATATGATTTTTGCTATTCGAGGTTCGTAAGCTCCCGTCAGTTCGTAGTGCCCGAGCGTATTGGTCTTGGGGGCTTCCGGCATTAGCTTGTCACCAGCACCTCGCGCAAGGCGAAGCGCTACTCTAAATGGCCAAGCTCACGCGGAGACAAAGGGCAGCATGATCGCAAGGCCTCTACCGCCACCGACGCAGAGCAGCGCAAACATTGAATTTATTGGTCGGACCGATCGGACCAGAGCCGACCGACGCGGGCAGGTCATGGCACGCAAATGTCAACCTGCCCGCAGTCGGCGATGCCCATCAGACCCCCAACTTCTCAAGCGCCTCGATCTGAGCATGCAGACGGGCGATCCGCTTCCGCCGCTGCTCGATTGCCTTTTCTTTCGCCTCGCCAGGCGAGCGGAATGCCTCGCGGCCGAAGAAAAAGGTTTTGCGCCCATTGCATACCCACAATTCGTGGACAAGGAGGCGCGTGTTGGGACGACAGGGTTCGATCTCTGCCCAACCTTCGGTGGCCATCATATCGGGTCGATAGAATCTCTCGCGAGGCATTGTATGACTCTAACCTTCCGCCGAGAGGAATGACGTGGATTGTTACTACTTGTGCGTATCCGAAAACAATGTCACTTGACAATGGAGGCATGCAACGGACGAATCGAATGATAGATATTGTCACTGCATCTGACTGCATGGAATCGATGTGCTCGACAAAAGAATTATTGACAGCATACCATAGTTTTCTGAGCGATATAAGCGATGTATATTTCGCATTAGGTCGATTTGACCGCTTCAATAAGCGGGATAATGAGATAATTAGCGTAAATTATCCAGAAGAATGGGTGTCGCGCTACACGGATAGGAAGTATATATTTGAAGATCCTACGATTTCACAATCGGCACAAACCCAAATCCCTTACCTCTGGCATGAATTCCGCGACCTTCGACCATCGCAGCGAGCCATCTTCTCGGATTTGTCGGATTTCGGTGTGCAGGCTGGCTACACGATCCCACTCCATGCACCTGATGGCATGACGTTTGTCGCCAGTTTTGCTTTCAGGCGTCCGGTCATACCGGCTGTCGATCGCGTGGCCATCACGGCACTGACCTCGCAATTTTATTTCCGCTACAAGCGGTTGTTAAGTTCATCCTCGAGCCAGAACGTTCTGTCGGAACGTGAAAGGGAATGCCTTTGCTGGGCGGCGCGAGGAAAAAGCTCATGGGAGACTGGGATGATTCTCGGCATCACCGAGAACACTGTTAATTTCCACATCAAGAATGCTCTGGGTAAACTGCAGAGTAACAACCGTATCGAAGGTGTGGTTCGAGCAATATGCCTCGGTCTGATTTCTCCCTGAACCTACCAGATCTGATAGCTGCCGAATTTTACGAAACCCTAATACTCCACGAGATGTTCCGTGGAGTATCGAGAATGATCGATTTATTAACCATCGAGACTGCCCATCACATGGGAACTGCATTAATCGAGCAATATAAATTCCGATACCGGCAATTTGTCCTGCGTGAAAAATGGGACGTTCCGAATTATAATGGAATGGAATACGACCAGTTCGATACTCCCGCCGCGGTCTATCTGGTTTGGCGCGACGACCGTGGAGCCGTTCGCGGTCTGGTTCGCCTTCTGCCGACGACGCAGCCCTATATGATCGAGAGCCTGTGGCCCGAGTTGATCCCTGATACCGGCGCACCGCGCAGTAACTCAGTCTGGGAGAATACTCGGTTCGCAGTCGATCGTGATCTCCCCCCAGCGGTGAGAAAGCAGGTGACGGTCGAACTGATTGTTGCGTCGATGGAGTTCGCGTTACAGCAGGATGTCCGCTCGTTTCTCATCGTTTCGCCGCGGGCGATTCTGGAGCGTACCTTACCGAGGGCCGGCCTTCAGCCCGAGGTCCAGAAGAGTACGCTCCTGCCATCGGGCCATGCTGTCTCCTCGGCCTATGTCAATGTGTCGATTGATCGTCTGATGGCGGTCCGTCACAAAGCCGGCCTTCAGCGGCCGGTTCTCCGTAACCATCCACGAGAGCATCAACATGCCGCCTGAGTGTACGCTGTCATTCAGCCAACGAGAGGAGAAAGCGCAGCAGATCGCCAGCGCGCTTGCCTATTTACGGCTTGAGGCTGCCGACGCCGGATTTTCCGACACCGTCTCAGGCCTTGAGGATCTGCAGAAGAGGGTCGTGCATGAGGCACAGACGATCGTGTTTCAACATAGCGGAAACGGACCACCGATGAGGAGTAAATGATGGCTCTTCTATTTTCAGACGTATTTCCAAACGGGCACGATTACACAAGAATCCCTTTCGAATTCACAGACAGTCCTGAGATCATCGCGCACGTCGTCAAAGGAGTAGAAAAATCCTGTCCCGAGGCTATCGATCTCATCGCTGGCCTGCTCAATCGGCTTGATAGCCGCGAAGTCGGGCTCCAGCATATTTGCGCCCATAGTTTTCAACAGGAGCAGATGAATTAGACCGCAGGGGCTTCCTTTTCTGGGCTGTGTCTCTGCCCCAGGCAGACTACCGGGCTGCCTGGGGCACCTTAAACCTCTCCCTAATGTCTGGCCTGGTCTGATGAAAACACTCGACCATCACGTCGATCGCCAAAGCGGCAAGACATCCACGTCTTTTACCACCAGCGATCGCCAAAAGTCGGTGAAGGTGTGTGGCACGGATGCATAGCACGAGGGACCAGGCATATGGGGGCGCCCGTCTGGACGGATGCAAGCGCTCTCCTCTGGTTTTTGGTGAGCTTCAGCGCAGTCTTACGTCATCAGGACGAATGCGCCGCTTTGATCGCCTGACTGGATGCCGCCTCCTGCACACGCGAGGAGGCTAGCATTGTGCGATCGCCAGTCCAGCCGACGGGCCTTTGATGGATCACGCCACGGGGAGGGAGAATCGGGGAAGAGCCGGCACCGCTCGATGAAGCACGTCATCGGGCTCCGGCCTTTCGGATAGCCAGCGAGAAACGGGCTCCTGGGCGATCCGCATCGCATCCTGCAGGGGTAGGAGCCGCTTGCCGGAATCAACCAGGTCGCCGCGATCCCACAGATCGAGAATGAAGGCGAATGCGGCCGTAGCATTGTCGGGTTCCGCATCCGAGATGACCTGCGCGTCCATACTCTCGATCATCTGACGGGCTTCGGCCTCTGCGAGGCCGGGCCACCTCGCGAGAGCGACGAAGCCGTTCTTCTCATGATCGGCGACCGTCAGAATTATATCCACGTCGGTTCCCTTCCACTTTTGTGGATTGCAGGCGGGGCAAGGCTGCCCGCGCCGGTTCTCAGTGATGGTCCATTCGTCAGCGATCCAGCCGGTGTCATGTCCGCAATGGGGGCAGACGAAGCGGATGCCCTTTGTGCCCGGAATGTGCCCCGCGTCCGCGACCCGCATTCTCCTGACCGGCGGGCGCCGAGGCAGATCGGCCTTGGCAAACAGCATCTCGACCACAGAAGCCTCCGAGGGTAAAATGCGGAAGCCGATTGCGCCCGAGCAATAGCAGTATCGCGTGCATGATGGTTCTTTCCTTCGGGGGCGGCGTTAGGTTGTCAGCGGTGCGAACCGCTCGCCTGTTTCCGGGCATCCCGCAGAGCTGCCTGCATGGCCAGCCGGGTCGGATCGTTGTCATCGCGCCACAGGGCGTTGCGAACGATCCGCTCCAAGTCCGCCTTGCGCTGCTTGGACACGCACGGCGGACAGATGGACTGCATATTGCGAAGTGCCTCAACCAGCACTGGCTTGCTGTCCATCATGAGACGAGAGGCCCGACGGTTCTCGCGATACTCGAAGCGGGTCATAGTCGTTTCTCCGGGATTAGATGGCCGGGCGCGGAGCAGGGCGGGCGGTCCCCATGGCGAGCCATTCGCGCAGTTGCTGCCTGTGATATCCGATACCGCCCCCGTCTGTTTCAGAAATCCCGAATTGGCGACCGATGGCGCGACGCATCGTCTCTCGATAGACCGCACCTCCAGCTAAGAGAATCCTACTGGCGGCCAGTGCTTCGGTCGCAAAAGCGACATGATTGGACGTCGGAAGGTGCAGCAATTCATTGGCCCGCTTCGGAGTCAGGCGATCCTCATAAAACGAGATCGGCATTTCCGCCTGCTGAAAGCCGTAACGAGACGAAAGAAACCAGACGTTGACCGACTGTCGGGCCGCTTCCGACAGTTCGGCCAGCGCCGCGCGGAGTGTGCGCCACATCACACCATCATACCGTTCGATGGCAGGCATCAGACCACGGGACGGCCGCTTCGTGGCGGAGCAAGCCATTACCAGAAGGGACGGGTTACTCAAGTGCAAGGCGTGCCTCCTTGGTGGGGTCAGTGGGACGCGACCAGAGCCGCGCTACCGGCATCGGTCAGCACAGCATTCTTTCCGTCCTCATTTGTGGTCCAGGCGGCCAGGCCCAGGGCGATCACGCGGCCCACAACGCTCGGGTGGATCGGACCCATGATGCGCCACGAGGCATACCCCGTGTTCCTCATCGTGACGGTTCCCTGTTGGATGGCCGTAAGCGCCCTCTTTTGATTCTCGGTCAGCGTCATCGCTGCGGGCCTCCTGGGTTTGATGGACTACCTGACGGCCAGTCCGGTTGTCCGTATAACTATCCATAAATCGCTCTATTGCGCTTGTCCAGAAATAAATCCATAAAATCCATGTCGGATTTCGGAGCGCGTAGATAAAGTGGCTGGCAAGACGGTAGGAAGCGGCAAGATCGGATATGCGCGGGTCTCCACGGACGCGCAAAATCTGGACCTGCAAATCAAGGCCCTCACCGACTATGGCGTTAATCCAAAAGCGATCTTCACCGACAAAATGACTGGGGGGACGCAAAAGCGTCCCGGCCTTGCTCTTGCCTTGAAAGCCGCCAATAGCAAGGACATTGAGTTTGTCGTCTGGAAGATCGACCGTCTCGGCCGCTCGGTCCTTGGCGTCGCCGAGACCCTAAAATTGCTGCGGGACCAAGGTGTTACGATCAAGAGCTTGACCGAACCGATCGACACTAGCACTCCGATGGGTCAATTCGTCCTGAATATGCTGATCTCCCTGGCGCAGATGGAACGCGATCTCATCCGCGAGCGGACGATTGCTGGGGTTGCTGCGGCAAAAGCGCGAGGGGGACGGCACGGTCGTCCCCAGGTAATGACCGAGGCCCGAAAAATGCTGGCGGCGGAGATGCTGGCGGACGGCCGGCGCGGGGTCGAAATCTGGGATGCTGTGAAGGCGCTTCCGGGTCCGACCGTGGGCCGATCAGCTTACTACAATTTCCAGAAGGATTGGCTGCTCAGCCAGGATCCTGTCGATCCGACTGATGAAAAATGATACAAAGCCGGAGATATATATCATGATTTCTGCTGAAGTGAGAACTATTTGCGATCATATTTATCGTCGACACTGTAACTGCGTCAAACTTGAGCGCGCCCTCCTCAGGGAAGGAGAACTCAGCACCCATTCCTCTAGTATTTATCATTTTTTACTTTCGACAATAAGTCGTTGGGATCAACGCCTCTCGGCGACATCGAATGCACTCGATGAATTTATATATGAATATCAAGCCGAGACCCGCGACGAGATTAAATTTTTCCTATTAAGACTTGTTTTCCGAAATTACTTTCTACTAAAAGATGAATTGCGCACGATATCTGCGGAAATAAATACCATCAGGAACATAAGCGCGAGCGATTTTAAAGAAAATGATGACGCGTTTTCTTTCTGGATTCATGTGGTGAATATGCGGGAGAGATTTACAAAAAATTGGCCTCTCGCCTTGTCGAATAACCCCCATTCAACCTCAGATGAAATGGAAATACCAGAGCGCAGCGGATTCGATATTGTGAACGTGTACGAAGAAAAAGTAAGAAATTACGACGATATCCTTGCTAAGGAGTTCGCTAAGCCAGCCTTGGTGGATCCAGGCAAGCCCACTACCCAGGAGAGATCCGTAATAGAGTCCATTTAAGAAAAATCTCACCATGAGAGTCAGAGTTGTTGGGCGGATTTTGCTTGACCGCAAATTCGTCACTCGAATGACTTCACCCATGCTGGCAGTTAGAGCTGCTCACTCAACCCTCAAACTCGGCAAGACTAACCTGGCGATGATCGCTACTGCACCGAGCGTCCGTGCTTCATTCTACGGCGCTTCTCTCACCCGGGCGGGATAGAGCCACGACCACGGCGCATCGCTCTATCCATCTAACCAGAAACAGGAATCAACACGCATGAACACTTCCGTAGAGAAGCCCCATATTGGAAAAACCCATATTTTCATGGACAACTCAAATATCTTTGGCGGCGCACAGCGCACAGCACGAGAAAAAGAAAGTGCACCTTGGAAAAGCGTGAGGATTGATTACCAGAAATTGTTCGCAGTCATAGGAAGGAAGCGCGCTTCTTTAGGAACCTCAATGCTGGCCGGTTCGGTTCCCCCGGGCAACGATGCACTTTGGGAGGCGGCGCAAACGGCCGGCTTCGACACAACTCTGCTTCGCCGCGTAGAGAGCGATGATGGGCGGCTGATTGAGCAAGGAGTGGATGAAGCACTTCATTTGAAAATCGGCAATATCCTTCTCGACGAAGACCAGCCGGGAACAATAGTTCTCCTGACTGGGGATGGTGCAACAACTGAGCAGGAATGCAGTTTCACTAAGCAGGTCGAGCGAGCCGCAAAGCGAGGCTGGAAAGTAGAGATTTGGTCTTGGCGCAGTCAACTCTCCCCTAAGCTGCGTGACATGAGACTCAGGTTTCCGGATCTGGTAACGGTAAATTACTTGGATGAATGGTATTGGGGATTGGTATTTCTTAAAGCAGGAGAATACGACGTGAAAGGTGATCTAGTCGTCGTACAAGGGCGGCGCACGCAAGGCATCGATTTGACCGACAGCGCATTTGCAGCAGCCAGGGAGACAACGTAGTCCGCAATGGGGTTGAGTTTCAGTAGCGACCCAACGACCGACAAGCAAGTTCACCTAGAACCAGCAGGTAGCAGACGAGCTCTTCATGCCTGCAAACTAGACGACGGCAGCGCGTGCATCGTATCATATGATCCCTGACCAAAACATGTCTGAGCGCACGACGGCCGGACGGGACCCGGCCGTCGTGGGGCGTGTCATGGCCTCGTGGGTTGCGCAGCGCGCCACAGATGAAGGCGGGAAGAACGCGGCCTTAACTGACGCTGGCCGGGCCACCCCAGCGACGTCAACCTAACCCCAATCTGAAGCGCGCTGGCGGTTTGCACGCTGTATTCCGCCAGCATACTCCTCTGGTCCAACGCAGGACCGATCTTCGCTCCCTGCGTTCATCGCCCACCGGACTGCAGTCACAAACGGCAAACGTAGACTGTCGAATACGGCGATTGGCCGACACGAAAGCGAGGAAACTCATGATGCGTATACTGCTCCCCGTCTCGATGGTGTGCTTGCTTGCTTGCACGACGGCTCATGCGGCGAAGGCCGATAAGATATCTGTGGGCGACAAATGCGCCCGGGACGGATCGATTTCTACGAACGGTCCTAACGGGACAGGTATCGTGCTCACGTGCGAAGACAGCGTCTGGCGCGCTCCTCCAACGGCTTTTGGTGCTGTTACGTTCAACATGCCCGGCGGGCGTGTTTATTCCCAGGTTGTCGGGATCGGCGGCAGTGCGGAGGCATTCGCGTTTTTCAAGATAATTCCCTACACGGCTAGCGTCTCTATTACTCCGGGAAAATCTCCCGTGAAGACCACGTCGTTTGTTCATGATGGCATTTCTGGTGCAATTCGCGCTGTCGGTCAGCTTAACGGGCGGGTGGCTCTGAAGATCGATCTGATGAACACCACGCTGACCGAAATGGGGCATTACACCTCCTCTGACGGTATGACCATCGACACTCCAAAAACGAATTCCCAAGAACTCCATGGAACCCTTGACCTTGTCGATGGCCAGTCCGCACCGCTTGAGGTCGGCGGAAAGACGAGCGGCAGCGTGTCATGGAACAGCATAAATCCCGCTTCATCCGCTGGCGGCGCCGGCCACACATAAAGCGACACCCTAAGGGTGAAGATCTGACCGAATTGCTTGAGGCCGTCAGCCAGGAAGGTCAGAGGTCGCCACACAGCACCGTTACCGGGCGGAAAAGTTCCAATTGGCGAATAACATGATCACGGAGGTGGCGGCTACCGACAGGGCTCTAGCCAGCCGGGAGCCTGCCCCCTTGGTCAGGTGAAGATTCAATGGATACATAGAAATGGAGACATAATAATGCGGGATATACCTAAATTACTGACGCAAATAGCTCAAGCTCAGTTTATTAAGGGATCATCCATCATTAGCGTAATCGCTAGAGGCGCTTTCCAGTTATTAGAGTGTTTTCTCGCGCTTCATATTTCGATAGAATTATTCAAGTGCGTTTTGATCTTCGGGTTGCCTCATGTAGTATATATCGCGTACTGCCTGATGGGGATCGTAATCCTTACCCTAATTTATGCACTCGGACAGGCACGGGAGCCTTCTAGCGATGACTAGCAAGGATGCCGCCGGGCGCGGCATCCTCAAGCACCCGAAATCCCTGTACGGATTCGAGGTCATGGATGACGTGCATAGAACGCGAGATGACCGACAACCAAGGGGCAGTGCGGATATGACCGCTGACAACCAGACGGCCCGAGAAAAATGGCTCCCTCACGCCATTGTAGGCGCGCTGTCCGGAATAGCCGGAAGCATGATCGTTCTCTATGCGATGTCGATAGGCGGGCACGCTGAGCGTCCCCGCCTATCGACGGTAGCATCGGCGTCATCATACCCCGCCTTTGATGCGATGGACCAAAAGCAGAAAGAGTTGGCGGACCGCATGGTCGCAGCGGTCGTGCAAGGTATCAAACCATGACTGAAAACCGGACGACCAGGAAAGGCAGCCTCACAATGGGAACGTGGATCACTGGCATGGTCCTCGGCATAGCCACGTTTGCGCTCGCCTATCATTTTGGCGCGCTCGACTCGATTATCTCGACCTGGACGCCGGCAGACCATCAAGGCACTCGCGCCCAACTGGAGTGGGGATGACGATGACTGACAACCAGACGACCCGCAAACGTGTCACTGAATGGCTTTGCGAGACAAAGACATACCCGAACGGCGCGACGTTCAGCCGCAAGCAAGCTCTATTGTGGACGACGTTGACGCTGGCAGTTGTGCCTCTGGTCGCGGTCAGCTTCACCATCTTGCTGAAATATGGCTGACAGCGAGACGACCGGATGTTGAGGGCTCGCCGGGAGCCCGTAAGGCAGCCGCCTGTGTAAGCTATTAGTTGACAAAAGTAAGCCGATAGCTTACATGGGGCGAAGATGATCAAGACCTTCGCAAACAAGCAGCTCAAGGCGCTGTGGGAAACGGGGAAGTCGAAGATCGATACCCGGTTTCATAGTCGAATCCTGCGTCGACTGGATGCACTCGACGCATCAACAACTGCAGAGGACATGAATCTCCCTGGGTTCGATTTTCATGCTCTCAAGGGTTATACACCGACCCGCTATACAGTTCATGTGAACGGGCCCTGGTGTATTACCTTCGAGTTCAAAGGCGGCGATGCTTATGTTCTTGATTTCGAGCAGTACCATTAGGAGATGACCATGGCTCGCGTCGTTAGTCGTTGCCCGACCCATCCAGGCGAATTGCTCCGCGAGGAGGTGATCCCAGCCACGGAGCGGAGCAAGGCCGAGATTGCACGGCTGCTCGGAATTTCCCGGCAGCATCTTTATGACATCCTGGCCGAGCGGAAGCCGGTGAGTCCGGAGGTCGGGGTCCGCTTGGGCAAGCTCTTTGGGAACGGACCCGGTCTTTGGATCCGGATGCAGGCCGCCTACGACGAGTGGCAGGCAGCGCGCACCGTCGACGTGTCGAACATCCCAACACTGCATGCAGCGACGTCAGCTCACCATGGCGCATCGACGTAGGAGAGCGCCTGATGCCTGACAACGATACGACCGCGGTCAGTGAGTGAACGTCCAAGAAAGGAGTGATAAAAGTGGTAGCTATCTGGGTTATAGCAAGCATGATCTTCGCCGCTGCCATGTCGATTTTATTTTGGCAGCTTTAGCGAAAATTGCTCGGGCGCCGCAAGCCGGCCTCGCGGACCAAAGGAAATCGCTCGACTGGCGAGCCCGAGGCACCAAGCAGAAGGGGCAGGTTTCGGAAACAGAACTCACAGAAATCCGGGCCAAGGCCCGCGCATTGATCGGGAAATAGGAGTCCCAGATGACTGACAAGCAGACGACCGGACTCGTTCGTTCAGTCCGACAGGTTTCAATCGCACTTGCCATAGGCTTTTGCTTGTGCGGTGTTCCAGCATTTGCAGAGACAAGCATCTTGCAGAGCCTTGGAAACGCCGTAGAGAGCGCGTTACCGTATCACACTTCTCCGACCACTGTTCTTCCTCCCGGCCTGTTGCTGGTGTTTGGCAGTAAGAAATACGCAATCTTTGGAACCGATTCATGTCCGTCCGACCCGATGGATACATCAGGCAGACGGGATTCCGAATGTGTGGAAATGACGCCCGGCATGGTCAAGTCGGTCGTTCTCGTGCCTGTCGGAAGCAAAGCCGCCCTCCACGCCAGGGTCGCGATTACCCGGACGGGTCAAGCGACCATAGTAGAGCTTACGTCGTTACTTTATCCTGACGGGCGCGCGCAGAGCATCACGCCGCCCCTGGTTGGGCGGGATGGTTAGTGATGGGAGCCTCGGACATGCCTGACAACGATACGACTGTATTGTCCCAGATGTGCAATTGGTGTTTCAATAAACATGGCTAAGCAACGATCTGATACCCATCTCCAAGAGGCTAGCTCGGAAGATATTGTAAGATCACACATTCCTGAGGAATGGTGTATCCGTAAATTACATCCCGATTACGGGGTTGACCTATCAATCGAGGTATTTGAGAGGAAAAATGACGGTATTCCAACCATGGGTGAATTTCTATATATTCAGCTAAAATCGACAAAAAAATTGCGCAGAAAGTCGGTGACACTGCGGGAGAGGTTAAACGTAGAGAAATTTCCGTTGTCTCATCGTTCCATCACCGGATCTAGTGACGAGAGGTATGAATTAGACGTCGTATCATACTCAATAGACATAGATACTCTCGACAACGCGAGATTGATGAGTGCGTCAACCCCATTGATGTTGTTTCTAGTTGATTCAATACAAAAGGACGTATATTTTATATGTCTCACTGATTATTACGAAAAAATTCTCCTTCCTAAAAATTTAGATTTTTCAACCAGATCTAGCGTGACTATTTACATACCTGTATCTAATCGACTCTCCGATTCCACGATAGATTTTCTTAGGCTATATGCCTCCAGGGCAAAACTGTATTCAATGTTTAATATCTGTAAATACCAGTACAACGAAATGAATTCATTACAATATCACTTCATCGAGACCTTTAACGAAAGGGAACTCTCAATACTTGAAGCAGACATCAACATAATAAGGCGTTTTTCGCAACGCGCCGCGTCCCTTCCCATCTGGGAGCGAGCACATCTATGGCCCCACTTGATGCACGCAAGAAGAACTCTTGAAGCCACGATCTTAGAGTTAGAGAAAAATACAATTGAGGTGATTAAAGCGGAGATGCCCAATGGGAACATTATTTCGGCTGACCATAGCAAGCTTCTCCAACACTGTAGCTACTCTTGGAAACTGTTGGCAAATTTGGGAAATGTATTCGAAGACATATGTCGCGAGTGGCTGATTCCTACTATACTTGGACAACTTTGTAGCGATATCTCGTCAGGAACTACGTTCCGCAAAATAGGAGATGGAGCTTGAACAATGCTGTATCCGTGCGGCGCCACTGTTGGCCGCGACCGGCCTAAGCTCACCCGCGTGAAGCGGTGTTCCCTGTGCGATGGTACAGGACGTAGAAATTACGTTACCTCCGGACGCGAAATCACACCGCCCCCGTTCGATATCGCAATACTTGGCGCGCTGGACGAACTGGGTGGGTTAAATACCGGCTACATTGCACGAGCGGTTGATCCTTGGGGATATGACTACAGCGCCCGTATATCCTCCGGCGGAGTACGGACCAGCTTGACGCAGATGCAGCGTGACAGGCTGGTCACAAATCTTGATGGCCAGAAGCCGGTCTACTGGGTCGGAACTCCGAAGGGCACCACAGCATACGAGGTAGCAAATGGCTGACAACGAGACGACCCCACCCCAGAGGCTCGGAACTGAACTGGCTATTACCATTCTCGGTACGCTAGCCGTCGGTAGTGGTCTGATTTTTCTCTCCGCCTGGTCCGGCTTAAATTTTGTGGGCTTCGGCGGGGCCATGCTCATGGTCGCGGGGGTTGGGCACGCGGGCCGCGTTGCAAAGCAGATTATCAGAAGGGAAGCATGACGTGGCCGACAACCAGACGACCGAACTTGTTGAATCATCAGACATAAAAGGCAGTGATAAATGGCTGCTCGGACTGCTTCCGATTGGTCTGGCCGGGTTGCTGCTTATCCTGTCATTCGGGCTTGAGCATCGACGTTATATGAATCTTGCTGTCGGATTAATCTGTGGCGCAGGTCTGATCTCTATTCTAGCATCAAGGATATTGCGGCGGAAAGGTTCACCACTAGCCGAAGACACTGCTCTTATATTCGGGCTAATGGCGGGTGTTATAATACTATTTGTTCAGCATTTGCTGTTCGCGGGTTTACTCGGCGCTCAGCGATGACCAGAGACAACGATACGACCGGGCACCGCTCGATTTTGGACACAACGTCACGCCGCACGCCAACGTGCCTCTCGCAGGACCCATAGGAAACCGACCGAACCGTTCAGAGCCTCTCGGCGCGGAGGGTCGCCTCGAATGTCGATACGACGTTGACACGCGGCACCGCAGGAGATTAGTATCAACACAGTTGATACTTGAGGTCGAATATGAGAGCCGTCGTGAAAAAATGGGGAAATAGCGCATCTATCCGCATCCCCGCCTCGGTGATGGTCGCTGCAGGCCTGAAGCTGGACCAACCGGTCGATGTTCGCGAGGAAAGCGGACGCGTGGTTATTGAGCCGGTCAGGCAAGCCGAATATGACCTGACAGAGCTGCTTTCGGGCATCACTCCGGACAATATCCATGCGGAAGTCGAATTTGGCTCGCCGGTCGGCCAGGAACGCCTCTGAGATGGCGGCGTATGTGCCTGACGCCGGCGACATCATCTGGCTCGAATTCTCGCCCCAGGCGGGCCATGAGCAGGCGGGTCATCGCCCCGCAGTTGTCCTGTCGCCGGCGACCTATAACCGCATTGGCCTGCTTTTATGTTGCCCGCTCACGACCAAGCGAAAAGGCTACCCATTTGAGGTGCCCATCGACAACGACCGCCAGAGCGCCGTCCTCGCCGACCAGGTGAAATCGCTCGACTGGCGAGCCCGGGGCGCCAAGCGCAAGGGAGAGGTTTCGGAATCAGAACTCGCCGAAATCCGGGCGAAAGCCCGCGCGCTGATCGGGAAATAGGAGTGCGAAATGACTGACACGCAGACGACCATCTCCGATATAAAAATAATTTATCCTGCCGCAGAGGTATTTGTTCTATCTTTTCAGCATAGGTTGACCGCGGAGCAAGCACGAATTGGTAGCGGTGTTACCCAATTGGTCAATCCCGTACCTATCCATCCTCCCGTGTCCACCTGTTACATGGTAGCCATGTATAATGGAGAAGTCGTCGGTGTGGCTACTATCAACCGTGCAGAAGAGATGTGCGAACTGTACAGGTTATATGTCTTGCCAGAATATCGACGTCATCATGTTGGCGCCACTCTTGTCGAGAGAGTGATCTTTGAAATGCAGTCCCAAGGTCTAAAGAGGATGAAGGTAGAGGCAATTCATTCAAGCGCACCGTTTTGGGAGAAAATGGCTCAGCGACACAGGTTTGCCGACGATTCCTGCCTCCAGAATATAATATTCATCCTGTAAATAATGCCCTGCTGTACGACGTTCTTCTTTCTGCTGGGGACAAACTTATGACCGACAGCAAAACGACCGGATGCTGAAGGCTCGCCGGGGGAGGCCGTAAGGCAATTGTCTGCGTAAGCTATCAGTTGACAAAAGTAAGCCGATAGCTTACATGGGGCAAAGATGATCAAGACCTTCGCAAACAAGCAGCTCAAGGCGCTGTGGGAAACGGGGAAGTCGAAGATCGATACCCGGTTTCATAGTCGAATCCTGCGTCGACTGGATGCACTCGACGCATCAACAACTGCAGAGGACATGAATCTCCCTGGGTTCGATTTTCATGCTCTCAAGGGTTATACACCGACCCGCTATACAGTTCATGTGAACGGGCCCTGGTGTATTACCTTCGAATTCAGAGGCGGCGATGCCTATGTTCTTGATTTCGAACAGTACCATTAGGAGGTAACCATGGCTCGCGTCGTTAGCCGTTGTCCGACCCATCCAGGCGAATTGCTCCGCGAAGAGGTAATCCCGGCCACGGAGCGCAGTAAGACCGAGATTGCGCGGCTGCTCGGAATTTCCCGGCAGCATCTTTATGACATCCTGACCGAGCGGAAGCCGGTGAGCCCGGAGGTCGGGGTCCGTTTGGGCAAGCTCTTTGGGAACGGTCCCGGTCTTTGGATCCGGATGCAGGCCGCTTACGACGAGTGGCAGGCAGCGCGCACCGTCGACGTGTCGAACATCCCGACACTGCATGCGGCGAGCTCACCTCACCATGGCGCGTCGACGTTGGAGAGCGCCTGATGCCTGACAACGATACGACCCCTGATCCAGCCGCGGATGCGAAAGCCGGGACCGCCTTTCAAGATGTATTCGACGAGGCGTTGCGACCCAACTCGCGCGCTGGACTGAATTTCTTCGCGGTCACAAAGGGCCTTGGCGGACATATGAGTAACGCCGCCCTGCGTTTACCGCGCGGAAAAGGAGGCAATAATGGCCAGTGACAACGAGACGACCGAGGTGCAGGACCTCATCGAAAGCGTGCGTGACGCCAGTCCCGCAGCGCGGGACGCGATCATGCGGGCGCATCTTGAGAAGCACTCGAGCGGAAACCTGCCGCTCATGCTGGGTGAGTTCTGGCCACCCGAAATGCAGTCCGAAGTGGACGCGGCGATCAGTGCGGCCCGCGCTATCATGCCGCCGTTCAAAGTGGGTGAATACGGTGGATATTGAACGCGCGATAGAAGTGGCGCTCCAGGCTCACAAGGGGCAGCGCGACAAAGGGGGGGCACCGTATATCCTCCATCCGCTGCGCGTCATGTTGGGCACCAGAACGCACGATGAACAAGTAGTAGCTGTGTTACACGACGTGGTTGAGGATAGCGCCTGGTCGCTCGACGAGTTGACGGCTTACGGGCTTACACCGGTCCAGGCGGTTGCCTTGGACGCGCTTACACGGCGCAGCGGCGAGACCTATGAGCAATTCATAACCCGCGCCGGGAAAAATTCGATCGGACAGGCGGTCAAAATCCTCGATCTTCGTGACAACATGGATTTGTCACGGATACCCCACCCCAGCGCGGCGGACAGAAGGCGGATCGAAAAATACCAACGCGCCCTGACCGCTCTCGTCGACAATGGAAGTGGCGATGTCTGACAACCAGATGACCCGCAGGAAGTCCATGATCCGTTCGGTGATCGTTTTCCTTCTTTCTCCTGTGGCGGCGAGCATCGCCCTCATCGTGGGGGTGCTGCATATGGCGACATATGTAGGCCCCGATCTTCGACAATTCGATCCCGAGACGGAAATGGGATTGCGCGTCTTCGGTTTGGCTGTTCTTGGCATCGTCGGAATCTATCTGGCAGGCCGACGCAGTGCGGCCGCACGCGACAAGAGGCAGGCGGAAGAAAGAACGGGCCATGCGTGATAAGCACACGCCTGGCAGCGGGCCGAAAGCGTTTCATGTCGAGCGGCAACATGCGCTCCGGGAACGGTTGCCGATGTGGACGGTCTGCCGTCCTACCACAACCGATTTTCAGGGCATGTGGCTCGCGCGCATGCACTTGTCATTGCCGTCACCCGAGCCGACCGAGCTGCTGATTGTCGGGGAGACTTTGGAAGCTGTCAGGGAACAATTGCCGGGCGGCCTGACGAACATCGGCCGCCAACAAGGCGACGATCCCGTCATTCATGAGGTGTGGCTATGACTGACGCCAAAACGACCGGGACCCGCCTATTATCTCACGCGAGGTCCTTTTCCCGAAGCTTCACAGATCTTTTCGACCTGTCGGCGCCGGTACGAGATTACTCAGTCGGAATGGAGGAAGATATTTCGACGGCCGCTTGGAAGGCGACCGGTCAGGCGATGCGGCAGGCGATGGGTGATGTGCAAGGTGCCGGACATGACTGACAAACAGACGACCGATAGGAAGAGCATCGAGGAGAAGAGACGCGAGTTCGCGCAAGCAAATGCACGAGTTCGCGGCGACGATTTGGCGAGGGCATTCGAAGCGAAACATGGTGTGCCTATGGAGCAATGGAAACGCACAAAAATAGCGTTCGGAATGCCCGAACAAAGTGCAAACAATACTGCCACTGCTATGGCAGAAGAAGCCCTTAATAGGAAAAATGAGGAAGACAGACAACCCGCAGAGGATTTCGCCGCTGGAATTGAGAAAAGTCAATCTGTACAAAGGACTCTTGGAGAGAGCCGGGCGAGGTTATCTGGAGAGACAGCAACCGAAAGGGGCGAGGCGAATGACTTGCAGGAAAACGACCACCAATAACATGCCGACCAAGATGTCTCGGGATGCTGCGCTCATTGAACTCAACGGCGAGACTTTCGTCCTCAACTTGTCTTCCACAGCCTGGCAGGAAATTCTGTCGATCACAGCGCGAGACGCTGGTGGTAATTTGCCTGTCGCAAGGGTGCCGAACCAATCCGTCCTTGATCGAATTTCCTCCTAATAGGAATGATTACAAATGCCTGACAAGCAGACGACCATGACACTGACAACAAGAGAAAGCCTTGGATTTCTCTGCCTACCGATCGGCATATTCGGCGGCCCATTGTTGTATTGCATTGCTCACAGCATGTTTGGTGCCGCTTCGATCATCACTGGGTTCGTGCTGGTGGCCAGTGTTCTGCTCTGTCGGGGCTTCAATAAATGACTGACAACGATACGACCGGCCCACGGCCTTGGGGGATGCCTCGAAGCTGCGTTCGTGATAGCACTGGGCCTACCGGCCGACGTAGTCGAGCACGCCAACGCCGGCGACCAGGACGCGACGAGGGCGCTCAACGCGGATTTCCGCGATGCGGGGGGCAACCGATCCGTTCGTATTACGTGCCCGTCCGACCTTGATATAGGTATTAGAAATATTGACTAAATGGCTCAGATGAAAGGCTTAAATATAAAATACGAATTGAATCAGATTCTTACCCTTTTGGGCAAAGCCAATCTGGCATTTTCCGGATTTGTAGCTGCCATTGCAGGGAGCTCTTTTCCAACATATCATGTATTAATGTTCTCATCGAAATGCGGTGAGCGTATGCTGGCACGGATAGCATATGATCATTTTTCTCTCGCAATTGGGTACAGCTTTTTTTCATTTATACTATCAGTTGTATTTTTTATATTTAAAACGCTTTTTGGGCGCAACATCGGAGTATACGTTCTTCTAATTTGTGTAGTCCCGCTCGGCGGTGCGATATATTATAACTATAAGGCATTAATTCCGTGCGTCACTTTCATCGGTTCCAGTACGCCTCATGCCATTGCACAGTCACACCGATGTGCCCCAGAGCCATTTAATGACCGGCCCAGCGCCGATTGAAGACGCTTCGGAGTACGCCATGTGGCTCCAGGCACGAGGTAAGCAGCAAGCGGAGTTCGACCGCACGATTGGGGGTTCCGAAAGTCGACAAAGGCTATCGTCTCAAAGCGATGGAATCGCATGTCGGCTACGACAGAGTGACCAGTAGGTTGGAGGCGCATCGTGACTGACAAGCAGACGACGGTGACGAAATTTCCCCAGCCAGCCGATCGGTTAGCGACCGTCTGCATGCCGTGGCATGCACGCGAAATCAGAGCTAATTTTATACGGGCAGCGAAATGCTTCGTGTGCGGGCGGGATGTCGCCGCTCCCACACAGGCTTGCCGATCGATTTGCCTCTATTGTGCAATGGAGAGGGGTCAAATTGAGCCCGTGGAGAAAGAGCCTCCAGAATGGAGATGAAGGTGTAAAGGCATGACCGACAGCCATACGACCGGGAGACAGGAGCAGTGAGCCTTGCCCGCGCCATTCTGATCCGCCGGGAGCGCCAACGGCGAGAAGGAGCCAGTCGAAGGGAAAGGCTCTCCGTCTCGCCTCTCCTCCGGAACACTTTTGCCGCCGACAAGCAGCTTCAGCGAGCATGGAGGGCGGGCGGCGTGCCCTTTTGGAGGCGCCTGCTTCGGGCCTTGTTGATTCAAGGATGACGGCCAGTGCAGACAAGCAGACAGCCGGAGAACGGGCACAATGAATGTGGAAACCGTGCCTGATGACTGGATACACAGATGGTTTGATCCGCCAACCGGCCATGTCTGGGCTGTAGCGATGGCGATGGTGGCTGTCTGACTGGGCTTTGTACGGTGCTGGCCGAATATCCAGAAACTACGCAGGAGAGCTGGTGACTGACATGCGTACGACCGCCCTACCGGGCCGGTGGCGCGACCGTGGTCCACCCAGCCGGAACTGCCGGGCATCGCCCGGGATGACGCCACGCCCCACCGCATACCTCGCGAACAGAAGTGAGAAGTATCTTTGTCCACGCAATTGCATGTTCTGACCGCCAAAATCGCCGCCGCCTATGTCTCTCACGTCAAGATGCCGCCTGACGCACTGCCGCGCTTGCTGACATCGCTCTATGACACGCTCGCTGGCCTGGGCGCGGCGCTCGAGGTTCCGCCGGCGCGTACCCCGGCGGTGCCGCCGAAGGAATCGGTGTTCCCGGGCCATATCATCTGTCTGGAGGACGGTCGGCCGTTCAAGACCCTGAAGCGTCACCTGATGAGTGCCTACAACCTGACCCCGGACCAGTACCGGGCGCGCTGGAACCTGCCGGCCGATTATCCGATGGTGGCGCCGAACTACAGTGCTCACCGGACCCGGCTGGCCAAGGCCGCGGGGCTCGGCGGCGCGGCGGCTCCGCCAGCGGAGACCCCACCCGATGTCGTCGAAGGCCTGGTGGTCACCAGGATCCCTGCCGCCCGGCGCGGCCGGCGGCGAAACGCCTGATCGCGCCGCCTGACAGCGGGCCAGATCGCCGCACGTCCTCGGCTGGGCGCTACAACGGTTCGCGACCAGATCGGTGATGCCCTGTTCGCCCGGGGGACGCCGGCCCCGCTGCCCGTGGATATGTGCATCGTCCTGCGGACCGCGCTCTGCCCGTGGACAGTCCGTGGACAACATGACGTTGCCCACCGATTGCCCGCGGGCGCCACGCTCGACGCACATCTCCACCGGCACACCAGCAGCAGGATCTTGTTTTTATTAACCTGACGTTTACCAAGATGGCGCAGCCTTTGGCTGCGGCATCTCCTGTCCCAATTCCGAGCAGAGCCATGAGCAAAGCATTTATCGCCGCCGTCCTTCAGGATTCCCTCGACTGCACCGGCGTTGCAGCCGCCCGCGGCGCCGAAGCGCTCCTCGGCGCGATCGTCGCCGAACTGCAGAACGAGGGAAGCTTTACGTTACCGTCCTTCGGAACCTTCACGGTGCGCGAGACCAACGCACGCCGAGCCGTCAATCCCCGCACCGGCGAGCCCGTCTCGGTCGAGGCCGGGCGGACGGTCCGCTTCAAGGCCAGCCCGCTGCTCAAGAAGGCAGTCTGAATGCTGCCCGGGACCGGGAGTGGGCCAACAATCCCCAGCCCGCCTCTGGTCCTGGTCGTCCGCCCGCGCCGCGCACCTGACGCACCGCAACTCGCCCGGATCCTGATCAATCAGGAAGAGAGCCGTGTCCGCGACGAAGCTGGTGCGGTCGTCCGGGCTAAGCTGACCATCACCTATCGCCGTCTCGCCGACAATCCGGAACGCCACCCACACCCGACCCGGCGGTTCCTGGCGTGCTACGCACGCGAGTGGGACGACCGCGCCCGCATCAGCCTAGCTTCGCACAGCCCCACAGGGGGCGCGATCTTGCTCGACCTGGAGGGGCTGGAGGGCAACCGCATCGGCTCCTTCCTGATGAATCTGGTCGTCGCCTGGGCCCGGCAATGGCCGGACGCCGAGGTGAATCCGATCATCCTGCTTGCGCATCAGGCACATGGCGACAATACGATCCGGCGCAACCGGCTCTACGAGCAGTTCGGCATCGTGTTCGCCTATACGGACGATACCAAAGCAGCGGGTACCGCCAGGGAGATGCGTGCCGCCCAACTCCAACCTTGGGCGCATCTGCCGGAGAATCTGTCGGTGCTCCCACTCAAGTCGGCGTTCGACGAGCAGCATCGCGAACTCGACGCCTTGCGTCAGTCCCAGCAAACGATGCAGCTGCGCGACCGGGCTCTCCGCGGTGAACTCCAGCGCGCGATGGCGCATCCGCTACGCTTCGCCGCCCGGCGGATCTGGTATCGTCACGCCGCGCTGCTGGTCGGCGCGGCATCACTCGTGGTCCTCGGCGGCCTCTCCCTGCTGGCGCGGGTGCGCTGACCCGCTCCGCCCTCCAAGCCCCCCGAGGCCCAGGGCTTCCAGACGGCTACCCGCATTGCGTACCGCCTGATCCGCCGCCGCCATCGCCGCCTCGAGATCCGCATAATCCGGTTGCCAGCGCGCCAGCGGTGACAAGGTAGTCGGCACCGGCGCTTCCTCGACCAACGCCTCCTCGACTGCCGCCACGCGGATCCGGCCGGCGCCGCGCCGCGCCCGCCGCGGCAGGGCCACCTCCTCGGCCAGCGGCGCCAGCCCCTTCAGCCCGAACAGCCGACGCGCGCTACGATGAGTGACCTCGACCACCACACCCTGATCAGCGAACCGGTCGAGCAGCGCCAGGGCGTTCTTCGGCGCCATTCCCAGGCGGTCGGCCAGCGTGCCGGCCGAGATCAGCGGCGCGGCCGCAATCAGATCCAGTGCCGCCGGCGCCCGCGAGTTCCGGCGCCGTCCGGTCGCGACGATCTGGCGCGCCTGGCGCCACGCCTGTTCCAGCAGACCGAGCTGGCGCAGCGCGTCGCGCGCCTCTGCGGCCAGCGCCTGCAGGAAGAGCGGCGCCCACGCGGCAAAGCCCCACGGCACGTCCGCCTGCAGCGCTGCCGCCCCGGTCAGCGGCAGTGGTGTCCGCAGCAGCGTGGCGCCGAGATGGCGCACGATCGCAGTGCGCATCGCCGGCCGTGCATGACCGGCTTCGAGCCAGTCATGCAGCCCGCGCGCGACGCCCAGCAGCGGGCTTTCAGCCGGCGCGCCACGCGTGAGGAACGCCATCGCCTCCTGCACCGCGCCTTCCTGGTCGAAGTCGGGGGCCACCAGCCACTGATACTGGACAAACGCATGGCGGGCCGCCTCGAACACCCCGCCACGGTCCTCATCGCCGAGCCGCAACGGCAGATGCTCGATCACCGCCGCCAGATGCCAGGGGTCGATCGCATAGCCGTCGACCGCCGCCTGCCGGCGCACCGCATCCAGCCGCAGTCGGTGCAACGAAGCCGGCAGCAATGGATGGCCATGCAGCGCCTGGTCGAGCCGGCCGAGGGCAAATGCGGCATCAGCGACCGCAGCCATGAGCGATACCATGCTGGTCGGCCTAAATCTGGCGCCGCCGCTGCGGCAGCGCGCGATCATGCGCTTCCAGCGGGGCGAACAAGGAGTACGACATGAAGGGGGGTCCGTGCGCCAATGCGATGTCACCGCCGCTGTCGCGTGAGTTTCTCAATTGGAACGGTCAGCACCTCGTTAAGCGGATAGTCGCCCGTGGCCACGGTGACCTGGACCTGCGCAAGCCATGCTTCTGTGGCGACATGCCACCGCAGTTCAATCAAGGACACGGGAACCGCACTCTTGCGATCAGGATGGAAGAGCAGAGTATCTCTTCCGGAGATCAGTCCTTCCACCTGAAGAATTGTCTTAACTGTGTACGGTATCGTCGTTTTCCCATCTTTCATTAATCGATACCTGCTGTCTCTCTCTCCGTCCATATGAGAACAGCGAAACCCGATACCACCCGTGATGGCCCAGGGCTCATATTGATCACACGGGGCAAGACGCCGCCCCATGATCTGCGGCGTGCGATTAGCGGATCGAGATTACGCTATCTTGCATCTAGGGTAAATCTCGGCGGACGCCTGCAAATCAGCCCCCTCCCCCGCCTCTACTTCCGATAATTACACTTGTCGGAAGTAGGTGGCGGGCCGGCCCATTCGCTGCTACATCACGCTTTACCGCCCACCTGGAGCCCGTCAGCCGATGTCGAGCATGGATCTGTCTGCCATCAGTATGCGCGGCCTGAGCTATCAGTCCGGCCTGGACGCGATCCGCCTCGCTGCGCGTACCGCGCAGCACGGCCTGCTGATTTATATGTCGGGCGAAAGTAAGGTTCAGGCGGCCTACGCAGGCGCGTGCGGATTGATAGGTGCAAGTGAGGACCGGGATATGCTGTGGGGA
>NZ_JBDNXE010000002.1:22064-68193 GCF_047721585.1 Gluconacetobacter sp. | reverse complement strand
CGTTGTGCTGTGTTGTTTGGGCGTCCTCTCTTTGGGGGGGCGTTTATATACCGGGCGCGCGGGCCGTCGCCCGGGCGGGCGCCGCGCACCGCGCCCCACGGCCTGCTGATAGAGATGGCGCGCAAACGTCAGGAACTGGAGGCCTACGACGCCTCGTCCGAATTCATCGGTGAACGTGAGGACGGGCATATCCTGTGGGAACTCGACCAGGTGCTCGAGATGGACATCGCGCGCCTCGAAGAAGCCCTGCCCGAGCTGCGCCGGGCCTTCGCCCTGGCGGCCTATCATTACTGGGAGACCTCGGTGTACCGCTGGCACCATCAGGAGCGCGGAAAGGACGCCAGGAAGAAGCTGGGATCACACCAGGACCTCACCAAGGAGATCGGCAGGCTCGGCCGGACCGCACCGGATCTGGCCTTCCATCTTCATCCTGATCTCGAAGCCGTCGCGAAACTGGCGAATGTCCTCAAACATACGAGTGCCGATTCATGGGAGTGGCTGACCGACCATTGCCCGGCAATCTTGCAGCCTCTGTTCCCTGCACTCCCGACAACCGCAGACCGCCACACGCCGCTGGCGCTGACCACCGAGCAGCTCGACTGGGTGTTCGATGTGGTCAGCCGCTCCGGGCCAGCGGGCTATCCGGGAGGTGCTGGTGCGCCGAGGATTTCCGATGCTGAGTGATATCCGGATCCTCGGTGCCCGCGCCGCGGCCCGCCGCACCCTCGCCGCGCGGGTCGATCGCCTCACCCGCGGGCGCCTCGACCTCGACCACGCCCAGCATGCCCTGCAGGCGCTGTCCGTGGCCCGTTTCGATCCGCCCCTGCCGCTGGTCCTGGCCGGCATCGAGCAGCCTGACGGCCGCTACACTCCTGACCGGCCGCTCGCCCCTGCGCTGCCCCACGCCGCCGCCGCCCTCGACGCCGCACGCGTGGCCGTTGGCGATGTCCCGGCCGGCCACGAACTGCTGATCGCCCTGGAGATCGACCAGGGCGCGCCCAGCTTCGTCGCCTGGCTGCGCCGCTGCCCGACGGCCGGGCCGGTGCCCGACCTGGGCGACAAGATGCCGCCGGCACCGGTCGGCCAGCCGGCCGCCAGCGTCGCCCAGTGGTTCGCCCTCGCCTCCAGCCAAGCGGTACCGAACCATGACGGCAGCCTGGGCACCGCCCGCAAGGCGGTGGAGGCCTTCGTCCAGCGCGGCAAGGCCGACAATACCCGCCGCGCCTACCGCGGTGCCGTGCGCGCCTGGTGCCAGTGGGCCGCCGGCCACGCCCTCCCTGCCCTGCCCGCGCGGGCCGAGGATGTCGCCGCCTATCTGGCCGACATGGCGCTGCGCAAGCGCACGCCGCGCACCATCGACCTGCATCGTGCCGCGCTGCGCTATCTCCATCACCTGGCCCGGCTCGCCATTCCCACCAGCCATCCTCTGGTCGCCGCCACCCTCGCCGGCATCCGCCGCGAGGCGCCGGGCGCCGGCCCGCAGCAGAAGACGGCGCTGACCTGGACTCCGCTCACCCGGGTGCTGGAAGAGGTGCAGGGCGACGATCTGGCCTCGGTCCGCGACCGCGCCATCCTGCTGCTCGGCTTCGCCGGCGCCTTCCGCCGCTCGGAGCTGGCCGGCCTCACGGTGGCCGACGTCAGCGTCGACGATGACGGCATGGATATCCGCCTGACGCGCTCGAAGGGCGATCCCAACCGGGACGGGGTGCGGGTCGGTATTCCACGCGGCGTCACCCGCCACTGTCCGGTCCGCGCCTACGAAGCCTGGCTACGGGCGGCGGCGATCACCGAAGGTGCGGTGTTCCGCCGGGTGTGGCTGGCCCCGGACGCCAAGGCAGGCACACCCTCCCCGCGCCCGAAAATCGGCAGCGCCGCCCTGTCCGATCGCGCGATCGCCGAGATCGTCCGCAAGCATTGCCAGGCCGCCGGGCTGGAGGGCAGCTTTGCCGGCCACAGTCTGCGTCGCGGTGCCATCAGCACCGGCGCCGGCGACGGCTACGACCTCCTCGAGCTCAAGCGCTTCTCGCGGCACCAGAGCCTGCGCATGGTCGAGACCTATATCGATGCCGCGAGCATCAAACAGCGTCACCCTGGGCGCGGTCGATTTTAACCCTCCTCTGAAACCCGTATAAGAGCTGATTGGACGGCGATCCTGATTGAGCACGTGGTCCAGAAGGCGTGCGACCGCGCTCTGTGCGCCTGGGGCCTGACCGGGGTTACGCCCCCGTCTCCCTCCTTGCCCGTTTGGCCGCATAGAGTGCCGCATCAGCGCGCTCCAGGAGCGCCTGAAATGAGATCGCCATCGGTCGCCCCACGGCTATGGCCGTTCCGACGCTCAGCGTCGCGTTTATAGGCCCACCCGGTCGCAGCCGCGCATCGTGCCGGAACGCAGCCGTGAGGCGGTCCGCAATCAAGCGGACGTCTTCCTCAGCCGTGGTGGGAAGAATACCCAGGAACTCGTCCCCGCCGATCCGATAGATCGTCTCGCTGTCCGGCAGCACACGGCGAGCGACGTCGGCGGCCATCCTGAGTAGTTGGTCGCCGGTCGCATGCCCGTGGTTGTCGTTGATCGACTTAAAGTGGTCCAGATCAAAGGTCAGGAGCGCAATATCGCCTGGGCAGCCGCCGCGGCGCGCCAGCCATTCCTCCAGGGCGCGTCGGTTTCCCAGATCGGTCAACGGATCCCGCCTGGCAAGGCGGAGGTGCTCCGCCGCCTGACGCTCTCGCGGCAGCGCGATCAGCAAGGCGGTGACCAGCAGCACCTCGATCATAGCCTGCGCATTAAACGCAACGACCGCCCACAACGCGGTCGGTTCCGCACCGAGCGGTTTCGGTAGCCAGGCCGCAAAAGGCACGCGCGCCCATTCGAGCGCCGCGCAAATGCCAAGCACCCGGGCTAGCAGCCTCGCCGCATGAATAGCCCTGCCAGATGCCAGCCAGACGTCGCGGGCGGCCAATGCATTGAAGCCTCCCACCAGCAACATGCGGGACATCGCACAAGCGACGTCGCTGGTTCTTCCCGGTTCAATGACAAAGGGTAACGCGGCCGTCGCTAAACAGCACAGCATCGCGGTCCCGATCCGTGGCCGGTACCCGACCTTAATGCGAATGGCCAGCCATCCAAAACCGTAAGCGAGAGTCAGCAGGAACGCCCCAACCGGGATCCCGGCCTCACCGGGCAGGATCCACGGCGCGGTCAGAAAAGCTCCCCCCGCCCCGCCGATCAGGAAAGGCGCGGCCAGCCAGCGAGCTTTGGAAGAACGCCCGTTGCTCACCCCCGAAACGAGAAATGCAAGCCCGATCAGCAAAGTGACTGCCGTGCTGTAACCGATGATAGCCGGGGCGTATGCGGTCATGTGGCGTATGGCTGGTGTGTTAGGACGGACATTCTGGCGTCTTCATGACTTACGAACGGCCGTTTGCGCAACCAAACTCGATAACCGAACAGGATGCCCCGAAACCACACAGGGTCATTGTATCACCCGAGCCCCCGCCCCAAGAGTCCACGCCGCACCTAAAATTGTGCAGCGCTTGATGCGAATCGGAAAGGTGTGGGCTTTTAGGGCGGATAACTCTGCGCCGCCCACGTCGTTGATGTGGACTTTCAGGGCGCAACCTGAGGACTTTTGGGGCGGGCTCTAATCTGGAAATGCCTAAAACGCAGTAGCTTAACCAGCTTTGTCCCGTGGACTTTTAGGGCACAAACTAATAAATAGATTCAAATAATATCCAAATAGCTCTTCGCCCCTAAAGTCCACGGCGACATAATCGTGCGTTACCCTCTAAAGGATGAGACATGGGACGTGTCCACAACCTGATTGAGCAGCATGGACGGCAAGGGGCCCTCTCCTTCGTCGAAGATCGCAAAGAGGTTGACGTCGCTTTTGATTTTATGAGCGACGAAACAGGTGGTGTTGGGTTTCTTTTCAGCGGGTGGTGTCAGGCTGCGCTACCACACAGAAAGCAGCCCGACGACCACGTTTGGGTAATAGAGACCGACCACACAAAATTGCTGGTCGAACCGGGCTCGCTGCACACAAGCAAGGGCGTTGTCCGCGTCGGAGTTCCTTATGGTTCGCGCGCCAGGCTCATTCTCCTTTATCTGCAAACCGAGGCTATCAAGACAAACAGCCGTGAGATCGAGCTCGGTCGGAGCCTAAGAGTATGGCTCGGGAAGCTGGGGGTCTCCATCGGCGGCAAGAGTATGAAGGAGGTCAGAGATCAAGCTCTTAGGCTTTCAAGATGCCGGATGACGCTCCAGGTCGCAAAGGGCAAACAAACAGGTATCGTCAATCAAAATATCGTCGACACGGCACTTTTCACCAATGACGATACAGGTGCTCTGCTTGAGACTGTAAAATTGTCGGAAGGTTTTTTCGAGCAGCTAAAGCATCACCCCGTACCACTGCAAGAGTCCGCTATCCGGGCCATCTCGAACAATAGCCAGGCACTTGATATCTATTGCTGGCTCGCATATAGGCTCCATGCTCTTCCATCCGATTGCCAGATTTCGTGGCCCGCGCTGTACGCGCAGTTCGGGCGAAGTTATGCACGGCTGAGAAAATTCCGTGAAAACTTTCTGGATAGCTTAAAGATTGCCCTCGCGGTTTACCCGGAGGCCGACGTTACGGCCAATGAGCACGGATTGATACTCCGGCAATCCCATCCTGCCGTCCCAAAGAGGCTTGCCAGAAAGGCGGGCCTCGTAGTTTCTGAATAGCCCGCCAATCAACGGTCGGCGGGTCATGAATCCTAAGCGCGTGTATCCTCCTCACCGCGCCCCAAAACCCCACGCGGGAAGGCCTCCACAGCATTGCAATGGGATATCAGACTAGGGCGCAGTTTCCCGCCTCTAGGTCTGTCATGCGATCAAGCTACGCCCTAAAAGCCCACACGATAGAATCGGCAGCACGTCGTCGACGACGGTAACGCTAGATGTGCACTCCGCCCTCAAAGTCCACGGATTGATAGTAGCCCACGGCGCAAGATATTTCGGCTTGGAGATATCAAGCTCGCGCAGACATCTGCCGGAAACTGCGGATCGCCCCAAAAGTCCACGGCGCCCACACCGCCGGTGACATCAGATCGCTGCCATCAAACCGCGTCTGTATTGTGGTGGCGCCCCAAGAGGCCACACACGGCTTAATCCCGCAAAGTGCGTACTCAAAGCGCCCCAAAAGCCCACGGGGCCCGCTCCCGTCGGCTTCACCTGAGGGTGAGCCCGACGGTGCCGAGAGCCATGCGTGCCAGCAATACCCACCTTGACCCCTCGGCGTAGCACCTGGGCTTTTAGTCTTCCTTCCCTACCGTGACCCGCCACAGCCATGGCGTCCGAGGAGGTTTCAATGTCCGGCCCGCTGAGAGTGGTGGTGGTCCGTCCGGCGGGCTGTGACTAAAGGCCTGGTGTAGTTGCCCGTCGAAGTCTATTCCGACCGCTTCTGAAGCTTCGCCAGTATCTGAGATATTTCCCGCACCTCCCGGCTCAGCTCGAAATACTCCGCCGAAATCTTCCGTCGCCGGGAATTCAAGCGGGCTCTCTGAGAGACAAGTTTCTCAATATCGATTACGCCTCCGTTCCCTCCACCGTCAGCCCTCGCCTTCTCTCGAAATTCTTTTCGAAACTTTAATAGTCTGGGCCTGCCGACTTCAGGTCGAATTAATCCATTCGACTTCGCGGCTTCGAGCTCAATATCCGTCATACTTGTCAGGACATAAGCTGCGGAATAACTCGCAGGTAGCTGCTCCTCCGGCACTTTTCCGGCGTGGACAAAGCGAGCCACGCTGCGCAGCATCGATGCCACAGTGTCGCCAAATGGCAAGATTTTCTCAGAACTGCCTTTGAGACGTTCTCTCTGCTCTTCGGTAAGGGACGCGTCGAGATTCAACAGCGCGTTTCCCATGGCAAGGGACGCGTGGCCAGACTTTATAAAATTTCTATAGATAATCTTACGTTGTGTTATCAGAACGCGAAGCTTTGCTTCGTCCTCAATCAACCCTGTGTCACCAAAGACCTCCCGTAGGGTCGTCAAAAGTCCTTCGTCGATCTCGATTAATTCGTTTTGTGCGACACTGCGCATATCGGACGCCATAATTTCCGACGCCTTTTCCGCAGTGAGCGGCTCATCATTACCTTTGAGTTTGCGAGCCGCGTTTCTGGAGATCTTTACGTTCACAGGTCCACCTCATGCTTAATCAAGTCCCACAAAAGTTCGACGTCCTTGGACCCTCGTGCGTCCTTGATGTCGACGGCCGTCAGCCCGCCATCATTATGAACATGCATGTCTTCAGCCACGGGTATTTCAACAGGCAAGACCCGAGCAAATTTTGCGATCTGCTGCCTCGCTTGCCTAAAACTCTTCGTCTGACGGTTAACCCTGGAGAACACCACAAACGACCTTATGCCGGCTTTCTTTAGCGAGAGCAGGTAGGGTGTATTGCTCGATATATCGTCGTGAGTTGATCCGGTGGGCACTAAAACTATATCAGCCATCTCCGCAAGACCCAGGAATGCGTCCGCGTTGTTCTCCAGTGCCGGAGGTGTGTCGATGATGACGATTTCATGCTCGTCAACGACGTCCTCCGCTCCCCTCCACTTGTTCAGAGGCATCGCAATGACGGGGAAGTCTGCAACGCTAGGTATTACTTTCTTCGTCTCGTGCCGTGCGCTCGACCACTTTGAGAAAGTCTGTTGCGGATCGAAATCGATCCCGGCCACGTCAAGTCCTTCCCGTGCGGCGCATACCGAGATGCAGCGCGATAGAGTAGATTTTGACGTCCCCCCCTTCACGCTCGCGATAAGAATGGTTTTTGCTTCTGAAGCCATTGCTAACCCCATAATTCTGTGCGCACGGGCGGTCATTTTTACACATGTAAAAAGTCCAGACAGCCGTCGACGCACGTGGCACCGGTGAACCTCTTGGGCCACTTTTACATGTGTAAAAATGACCTGCCTCGATACGTAAATACACCTCCACCTGCGGTGTCAACGTGAATGCGTCGACCTGCGTTGGTTTTTTCTCGCGCCCACCAATCGTAGAAAACGCCAGACCGACAGGAGCCCTTCCGTGGTTGCCTCGATAGGCCCCCTACTCCGGCACATTCGATTGTCGCAGGAGGGGAATGAAAGAAGCGGTGAGAAGAGCACGGAAGGAATGGGGACGCACCACATGGTGGGGAGGGGATCAATCGGGTGGGTCCTCGTCATGCTCGCCGGCTGCGCCGCCTGCGCGTGCCTGCGGTCCCGGCGCAAAGCGCCGCCGTATGATCCCCTCCCCACCATGTGGTCGCGCGAATGGGTCAAGAGAGAAAAGGACCCAGACAGTGACGCTCCATATCCTTGCCCATGGCCTCCCCGATCCGGACGGCCCCGCACGACCGGTCGCCGGCCGCCAGTTCGAGGCGCTCAGTGAGCTCGAGACACTGGCCGGTGTGACCGACCGGGTGGCCTTCTGGCGCCGGTTCAGCCACCTGCCCCTGCAATATCGCGTCCGGCGCGGCCAGGAGGTCCTGCATCAGAGCGTCCATGAGCGGATCGCGCAAGGCAAGCTGACGCCCGAGGAGACCCCAAAGGAACGGGCCCTGCGCTCGCTCAAACGGGCGACGACGGCTTTCATCGAGCCCAGTGATCCGACGGCGCAACCGCTGCCGGACGTCCTTGATGCACTCGCCCGATCGGCCGACGCGGCACGTGATGCCGGCGCGACGGCGCTCGAGATCATCGATGCCAGCGAGGGGCTGGAGCATTAGAGCCTCCCCGCCCCTGCCCTCAACACCCTGACCCGTCATAGCGGCCACCCTCCAGGTGGCCGTTCGTCGTTTCGCGCCCCCGGCCAGCTCGCTGCGCCGGGCGATCGCGCATGCCCGGAGCCCTTCCATGGCCGATTTCGGAACCCAGTTCAGCCTTTTCGACAGCACGCCCCTCAGCGGGAAAGACACCTGCCTCTATTGGGGAGAACTGGAAGGAGAAGACGCCGACGCCGCGCCGGTCGCGCTCGCCAAGGCACTAACCGAAGCACCGGCCGTCGTGCCGCATCCGCCTGACGGGCCTCCGTGGCCTGGCCACGGGTTGGCAGGCCCGCGCGCGGGATAACGTTGCCGCCATCCGGCTGCTGGGAGAGCTTGAGCGAGACGAGCGCAACGCGACCGCGGCCGAGCAGCAGATCCTCAGTCGCTTCGTCGGCTTCGGTGCCGGCGATCTGGCCAACAATCTGTTCCCCCGCGCAGGCGACACCGTTGGCCGAGGCTGGGAAGAGATCGGCGCCGAGCTGACCGCCTGCACGAGCGAGACCGAACGCGCGGCGCTGGCGAGGGCAGTGCAATACGCCCACTACACCCCGGAATATATCGTGCATACGATCTGGGACTTCCTGCTCGCACGTGGCTTCCAGGGCGGATCCGTGCTCGAGCCAGGCTGCGGCACTGGCCTGTTCATCGCAACGCGACCCGCGAAGCTCGACGGCAGCATCGCATTCACCGGCATCGAGATGGACGCAGTGACTGCGCGGATCGCCCGGCGCCTCTATCCCCGGCAGTGGATCCGCCAGGAGGATTTCACCAAGGCGAAGCTCGACAGCGGATACGATCTCGCGATCGGCAATCCGCCGTTCTCCAACCGGACCGTCCATAACGCCGACGACCGTGCCCTCTGGGGCTTCAGCCTCCACGACTATTTCATCGCCCGGTCGATCGAGGCCCTGCGGCCAGGCGGGATCGCGGCGTTCGTGACCTCGCGTCATACGCTCGACAAGAGCAGCACGACGGCAAGGGCACACATGCAGGGGATGGCAGACCTGCTGGGCGCGGTCCGGCTGCCGGCAACGGCAATGCGCGCCGATGCCGGAACCGACGTCGTGGTCGACGTCCTGGTCTTCCGTCGCCGCGCAATCGGCGAGCTGCCGGGCGATGACCGCTGGCTGGAGAGCGCGGAGATTCCCGACACCGATCTCGGCGAGGGCGCTCTGCACGTGAACCGCTACTATCTGGATCATGGCGAGCAGGTCCTCGGACGGCATGCCTGGACCACGAGCCAGTTCGGGCCGGACTATACCTGCGAGCCGATCGCCGGCGTTGCGCTGGACGAGGCGCTACCGATTGCGCTCGGCCGCATCGCACCGGACGTCCGTTTCCCAGCACCGACCGACGGTCGGATCGTGGCGCCGGCGGCCGACGGCCGCCAGATCGGCACCGCGGCGGATGGCGCCGACCTGAAAGAGGGCAGCTACTTCCTGGAAGGCGGCGTGCTGCACCAGATCGTCGCCGGACGATCGAGCCGGGTCCTCATCCGGAAAGGCGAGCAGAAGGAGGGCCTGTTCCAGAAGCACGCGCGCATCATCGAGGCGCTGGTTCCGGTGCGTGACGCTGCCCGGCGCGTGCTGCGCGCCCAGATGGAAAACCAGCCGTTCGCGAAAGGGCAGGGGGACCTGAAGCGCGCCTACCAGGCGTTCGTGCGGCAGTTCGGACCGATCAACCTGACAAAGACGACGGTGCGCGTGACCGAGACCACAGGCGTCGAGACCGAGACGCAGCGGCGCCCGAACCTGCAGCCGTTCTACGATGACCCGGATGTGTGGCTGGTCAGTTCGATCGAAGAATATGACGAAGCGACGGAGACAGGCAGGCCCGGACCACTGTTCACCGATCGCGTCATCCATGCGCCGGTGGAGCCGGAAATCCATTCCGCTCACGACGCCCTGGCGGTCTCCCTGCACGATACCGGCCGCGTCGACATCCCGCTGATCGCGGAGCTTCTCGGGCGGTCCGAGAGCGACGTGGTGACGGAACTCGGCTCGGCGATCTTTCTCGATCCCGCCTTTACCTTCCCGGGCCGGGATTCCTACGTCACGGCCGACGCCTATCTCAGCGGACCCGTGCGGACCAAGCTGGCGAAGGCTCGCGACGCCGCCAGCCATGATGGCCGCTACGCCCGCAACGTCACGGCGCTGGAGGCTGTGCAGCCCGAAGACCTGCGGCCCTCCGATATCACCGCCCGACTGGGCGCGCCCTGGCTTCCGGTGAGCGACGTTACGGACTTCGTCCGGGAGGTGCTCGGGGTGGAGACGCGGATCCACCACACCGCGCAGGTGGCGTGCTGGAGCGTCGACAAACTGCCGTTCGCCGGCAAGGCCGAGGCGACATCGGTCTGGGGCACGGAGCGCCGCCACGCGGGCGAGCTGCCGGAAGACGCGCTGACCCAGGCCAGTCCGAAGATCTACGACACCTGGACCGACCAGGACGGCGAACATCGTGTGTTGAACACGCAGGAGACGGAAGCGGCCAAGGAAAAGCTGGCAGCGATCAGGAGCGCATTCTCAACGTGGGTGTGGCAGGACGCCGAGCGTGCGGATCGCCTGGTGCGGCTCTACAACGACACCTACAACAACCTGGTCGCCCGTAAATTCGACGGCGCGCATCTCCGCCTGCCGGGCGCCAGCACGACGATCCGGCTGCGCGAGCATCAGAAGCGGGTCATCTGGCGGATCATCGCCACGGGGGGCACCTACATCGCCCACGCCGTGGGCAGCGGCAAGACGTTCTCGATGTGCGCGGCCGTGATGGAGCAGCGCCGCCTCGGTCTGATCTCGAAAGCGATGATCGTCGTGCCCGGGCATTGCCTGGCGCAGATGGCGCGCGAGTTCCTGATGCTCTACCCGACGGCGAAAATCCTGGTCGCCGACGAGACGAACTTCGTGAAGGAGAAACGCCAGCGGTTCCTGGCGCGCGCCGCCACAGGGAATTGGGACGCGATCATCATCACCCACGATGCGTTCAAGTTCATTCCGGTCGAAGCCGCGTTCGAGCGGCAGATGATCGAGGCGCAGATCGCCTCATACGAGGAACTGCTCGACCAGGTGGACGGCGAAGACCGTCTATCGCGCAAGCGCATCGAGCGGATGAAGGAGGGTATGGAGGCGAAGCTCGAAGGCCTCGCCGCCCGCAAGGATGACCTCGTGCATCTGGGCGAGATCGGGATCGACCAGATCCTGGTCGACGAGGCGCAGCAGTTTCGCAAGCTCAGTTTTGCGACCAACCAGTCCGACCTGAAGGGCATCGATCCGAACGGCAGCCAGCGGGCGTGGGACCTGTTCGTGAAGACCCGCTATCTGGCGGCGCGGAATCCGGAGCGTCCGCTGATCCTGGCCTCTGGCTCCCCGATCACCAACACGCTTGGCGAGCTCTACACCGTGCAGCGCTACATGGCGCTGGAGAGCCTGCAGGAACGCTATCTGCACGAGTTCGATCCGTGGGCGGCGAATTTCGGGGAGACCCGCACCGAACTCGAACTGCAGCCGAGCGGTCTATACAAGCCGGTGACCCGCTTTACCGAGTTCGTGAACGTCGCCGATCTGATGGCGATGTATCTGCATTTTGCCGATGTCGTGCAGCAGGAGGACCTGCGCCGATATGTGAAGCTTCCGGCAATTCATGGCGGACACCGCGAAATCGTCGTTGCGCCGGCGAATGACGACTTCCGCGCCTACCAGAAAGTGTTGGCCGAGCGCATCCGCGTCATCGAGAACCGGAAGGCGCGTCCCCAGAAAGGCGACGACATCCTTCTGTCGGTGATCAACGACGCGCGGCACGCCGCGATCGATCTGCGCTTCGTCGAGCGCGACCCCGCGAACGAGAATGCGCCCAGCAAGCTCGACGTCATGATCCGCAACGTGTTCCGGATCTGGCAGGAGACGTCGGAGAACCGCTACACCAACCCGGAAACCGGCCGTCCGTATGATCTGCCTGGCGCCGTGCAGATGGTGTTCTCCGATCTCGGCACCGCGGCCGCCGAAGGGAAACGCGGCTTCTCGGCGTATCTGTGGATGCGCGACGAGCTGGTGCGGATGGGTGTGCCCCGCGACCAGATCGCCTTCATGCAGGACTACAAGAAGGCGGCGGCCAAGCTCCGCCTGTTCGGTGACCTGAACAGCGGGCGCAAGCGGATCCTGATCGGCTCGACCGCGACCATGGGGACGGGGGTGAACGCCCAGCAGCGGCTGATTGCACTGCACCACCTCGACGTGCCCTGGCTCGTCTCCGACATCATCCAGCGTGAGGGGCGGATCGAACGCCAGGGCAATCAGAACCCGGTTATCCATATCTACGCCTACGCCCAGGAGGGATCGGTGGACGCCACGAACTGGCAGCTCCTGGAGCGCAAGTTGCGCTTCATCTCGCTCGCCATGTCGGGGGACCGCTCGATCCGCCGAATTGAGGACGTCAACGACGACGGTAATCAGTTCGCCATGGCCAAGGCGCTCGCGTCAGGCGATGCACGGCTGATGCAGAAGGCGGGGCTGGAGGCCGAGCTGGCCAGGCTCGAACGGCTCCATGCCGCGCATTACGACGACCAGTTCGCGGTGCGGCGCGCGATCCAGGCCGGCGAGCGGGACATCGCCAGGGCAAACGAGCTGCTTCCTAAGATCGAGGCGGACATCGCGCGCCGGGAGCCGACCCGTGGCGACGCATTCCGCCTCGAGGCGCCGCGTGGCGCCATGGCAGAGCGGGAGAGGGCAGGGGCCTTTCTCCTGGGGCAGGCCCGCATGGCGGAGAAGCAGGGGGAGGAGGGACGCTGGGTCCTCGGCCGCATCGGCGGTTTCGACATCGTGCTCGAAGCGTGGGTGCAGCGGTTTCGTCTGGACGAGAAGCGCAAGGTCGAGGCCACGCTGGCGATCGACTTCAGCCACGGAATCGCGGGGGTAGAGTTCGACGCTGAGACCAAGCCACTGGGGATTGTGTCCAAAATCGAGCACGCCCTGTTACGTCTGGACTCTACTCACGCCGAGACGCTGCGCAGTAGAGCGGACGCCGAGGGTCGTCTGCCGGCCTATCGCGCCCGGCTTGACGTGCCGTTCCGCGAGCAGGCGCTGCTTGACGAGAAGCGGAACGCGCTGGCCGAACTGGAGGCGGAGCTTGCGGCAACGGCCAACCCTGCCGGGAACGACAACGAAGCGGATCCGGTGAATAATGCAGCGGACGGGGACAGTGCGGCTGCTGCGTAGGAGAGGCTAGGGCAAATCAATTCACCGGCGTTCCTGGAGGATGCCGGCGATGCCAGTCTGCTAGGGTACGAAAGCCGTTGCTCACGCCGGCCTTGCCCTCATGTCAGACATCAGGTGGTTAGGAGAGTTTCCCGGAAGTGGACATAAAACATCGAGCACTCAGATGGAAACTCCTGATAGCCAACTTCCGCACGCACGCTTACTGGCTCGAGATTCGAAACTCACCAGGTGATGAGGGGGTAACGGCAGTGGCGTTCGCTTCCGGACTGGTTCCCTGAGTGCTCACGCTGCTAAGTTTCTCTCTGAACGTTTCCGTAAAGCGCATCAGAATAAGGGGCGAGTGAAAGCGGCGCACCTCCTTGATTCTGGGCAAGATTTCATCCCAAATCGCCACAATTGGCTGGAGATATTGCATATTGGCTGGACTGGATTGACCGCCTCGCAGCAGGAAGCGAACGTAGAAGTCGTCGTCTTCTGTATTGGTCGATGACCAATACAGAGTGGTGAAAAAAACAGCCTTTGCGCAAAGCACTTCAAGTAGCTCTTGATTGAAAGAGTGACCTGTCTCCATCTCAATCGCACCCAAGTACTCGCAGATTTGCGATAAAAGAAGTTCCAGTCGAGTCAAGGGCCTCGGATGAGAGCCTTCAACATCCGCTATCGGAACAATAGGCTTACTTCCGTTGAAACGGAAAAAGACCAAAGAGAGGCCGCACACCATTAGGTAAAGTGTCCCGCATAAAACTTCGGGCCGCTCCTGAGCGTCGGCAAAGCTGGGATCCTCTATATGTCGAAGCAAATCCGTGGCGTAGAAGATCGTCGCCGCGAAGTCGGCGGCAAGTTCCGTAACATGAGAGACCAGCGCTTCTCGATCATTGATAGGTTTGTGATGTGAAACCTCGAAATCGTGTACGTCAGTCGTTTGCATGGCTTCATCTCCCCTGGGCCCGAACTCGTGGCGTATGATGCCATGCTCTTGCAGGAGGTGGCCGAGCTCATGGAAATACACCCACGTGATCGCCGCGATGAACATGTTCCTGACGTGTTCGTCTTCGTTGAAGCATCCGGGGAGTTTCGCGTGATTGTCATAAAACTCGTAGGGGGCAAAATCTCCTTCTGGCCTGCTTCGCAGGAACTCGCAAAAATCTTCGATGTCACGCCACACCTGTCGCACAAACTCGTAGTATATCGTGATGCTGTGCTGCGGCGGTTTGTCGCTTTGACTTAGAGAGGACGCGTAGGCGCCATAAATTTCCTTCTCACTCCAACAAATCGACAATTTTCCGCCCAGAGGGGCGTATATTGTGTCATTTGTATCATTAGTGATGCAGCTTAAAACCTCACCTGCCAACTGATAGATCTCGGCATCTTCCATCGCGCGCTTTCCTATTTTTTAGAGGCTGTCTCTTAACTCTGTTGTAATGGAGATAGCTAGCTGTGACGAGATCTGCCTCCCGCATTCTTACGAGACGGAGTTGGAATATTAGCGCTGGGACTCATATCCGATTACTTTATGCTGCTGGCTATGAGTAAATGCTCAAAGAATGATTTGCCCGATCCGTTCACTTTGTGTCCATTTTGGTAATATTTATGCTATAAGCCGACCTTCCGCTTGCCCCCCCTTGCGGACGAAGATGTAGGGGAAAAACAAGCGGAGAGTAGGCAAAGGAAGCGCAAAGCCAGACCATCCCGTCCGCACCAAGTGGTGGGTGCTCCCCATGCTCGTCGGCTACGCCGCCTGCGCGTGGGTTGCGCTCCCGGCGCCAGGGCGCCGCACTTGGCCCGGCCAGGCTGCCCCGGCTCCCCGACCCTGAAAAGGGAAGGGAAAACGATGCTGAACGGCAACACGCACCATACGATCCTCCATGGCCACCTGTTCTGCGGGTTGGGGGGCGGCGCAAAGGGCTTCAATGCCACCAAGGCCCGCCATGGGACACTCTCCGCGGATTTCGAATGCCTCGGCGGGATTGATGTCGATCCCGCGGCGATCCGGGATTTCGAGCGCCTGGCCGGTGTTCCCGGCACGGTGCTGGACCTCTTCGATCGTGGTCAATATCGAACGTTCCATGGAACGGAGCCGCCGGCGGATTGGCGGGAGGCCGGCCCGCAGGACATTCACCGCGCGTTCGGCTTCCGCCGCCCTCATATTCTGTTCCTTTCGGCGCCATGCAAGGGATTCTCCGGCCTGCTCTCGGAGCGGACCAGCCGGACGCCGAAATACCAGGCCCTGAACAGATTGACGTTACGTGGCATCTGGCTGACGCTGGAAGCGTACAAAGACGACCCGATCGAGTTCATCCTGTTCGAGAACGTGCCGCGTATTGCGACGCGGGGCCGCGAGCTGCTCGATCAGATTGTCGCCCTTCTGCGCGCATACGGATACGCGGTTGCGGAGACGACGCACGATTGCGGCGAATTGGGTGGGCTTGCGCAGCGGCGCAAGCGCTTCCTGCTGGTCGCGCGTCATGCGCAGAAAGTCCGCCCCTTCCTGTGGGAACCCCCGAAGCGGGCGCTTCAGGGTGTGGGCGATGTGCTGTCGCGCATGAAGCTGCCCGGCGACGCCGACGCCGGGCCGATGCACCGCATTCCGCGGCTGCACTGGCAGACCTGGGTGCGCCTTGCCTTTGTCGAGGCCGGGAAGGACTGGCGATCGCTGGAGCGGCTTGCCGTCCAGGACGGATTGCTGCGCGACTACGCGCTGGTCCAGGACAGCCCTGGCTGCTCACCTGCGGCGTCCGAGATCCCCGATCCCCGGCCGAGCAATCACCGGAAGTTCGCCAACATCTACCGTGTCGTCGCCTGGGACGCGGCCACGTCCACGGTTATCGGCCGCTCTCAACCCAGCGACGGTGCGATGAGCGTCGCCGACCCACGCCCCGGTCTCGCGCGCGGCAAGGGAGACGACTATCTGACCGCCGGACATTACGGCGTGGTTCGGTGGAAGGATGGCTGCGGTGCCGTGAGTGCCGCGGCCGGCCACGACAACGGCCGCTGGGCCGTGGCGGATCCACGCCCGCCGTTGCGGGCGCACGATGACCGCCTGATTTCGGTCATTCGCGCGGAAGACGGCACCTGGCACCGGCCGTTCACGACCGCCGAGCTGGCGTGCCTGCAATCCCTCTTCGACCCGGAGGAACAGGCCGAACTCGATGGCCTGAACGACACGGCGTGGCGGGAGCGGATCGGCAATGCCGTCCCGCCGGACGCAGCACAGGCGATCGCGGAGGCAATGGGCCGCACGCTGCTGGCCGCCTGGAGCGGAGAGAGCTTCATGCTCAGCGCGGCGCCGATCTGGGTCAGGCCGATCGCGATCGCAGCCAGCGTCGATGTTCCTCTCTACCAATAATCTTTGCCGATCAGGAGATCATCATGGCCGAGTATCGGGTCAAAATCGGGTTCTGGCTGCGGGCATACGACAGCTTCACGATCGACGCCGCCTCACCGGAGGAGGCGATCGAAATCGCCAAGCGGGAGGCCCGGAAAGAAATCGAAAGCAGCGGGAAGCCGGAGCATATCGAAACCGACGCGCGGCGCGAGGGCGTGATCCTGTATGTCGATCGCGTGGGCGCAGCCCTCGATGCCGCGACGATCGCCGAGGATCTCGCGTTTGATGACGATCGGATTCATCCGGCGGAGGAATGCCCGGCAGAGCAGGAAATCCAATCTGCCTGACAAACGAGAGAAGAGGCGGAACAGCGAAGAGAAGCAGAAGAGAAAGGTGGCTGCCACGACCCCGGCGCGCGCTCAAGGCCAAGGCGAGCGCGGCATAGCCGCGGCCTTGCCCGCGCGCCGGGCCCGTGCCCGCCGGGGAATATCAGGCAGGAAAGTGATGGCAGGGTGCCGCCGCTTGTCCGGATGCCTGCGCTCTCCGAAAGGCCGAACCATGACCTCTGAATTTCGCGAAGTCGACCCGCGCACGCTGATTCCCAACCCGAACAACCCGCGCACCTCTCCGCCGAACGAAGAAAGGGACCGCCGTTTCGCCTTGAATATCCAGATCGTCGGCGTGCTGCAGCCCCCGGTCGTGCGCGAGCAGGCCGACGGAAGCCTCATGATCGTCTACGGGCACCGACGGGTGCGCTGCTCGATCATGGCGAAGCTCAAGGTGATCCCGGTGATCGTGCGATCCGGCGACGAGAAGCTCGACGACCTGGCAGCGGGCTCGGAGAACATGATTCGTGAGGACATGTCGCTGCCCGACCAGTGGCGCTACGTCGACCGGATGCGCCGCGAGAAGAACTATACCGAGCGGCAGTTGTGCAAGGCGCTGATGGTCACACCTGCCTATCTGAAGCGACTGTCGCTGTTGGCAGGCCTGCATCCGCCGATCCTCGACGCGATCGAGATCGATTACGGTCCGGACGAGCGTGCCCTGCGGGTCATCGCGCGGACGCCGGCGGACGAGCAGAGAGCTGCCTGGGCTGAGATCTGGTCCGAAACGATCGCCGACGACGCCGACCCGGCCGAATATCGCATGACCGAGGACGAGGCGAAGGATTTCGATTGGACGGACTTCGCTCACGCTCTTGAGCACACCCAGTTCTTTGCCCGCGACGCCTCATTCGACGATGCTCTCGCCCGCAAGCACGGGATCGCCTGGGAAGAAGACCTGTTTGCCGAGGGCGGCCAGGATAACCGCTACACCGTGGACCGTGAGCGCTATGCGAACGCGCAGCGCGCATGGATCGAGAGCCAGCTCGGCGAAGACGATGTGTTTCTCGCGACGCATGAATATGGGCACCCGAGGATGGAAGACGGCATGCGTCGGCTGTGGCATGCCGAGGAAGGGCCGCGCGCGTTTTATCTGGATTCCCGGACGTTGCAGGTCGGCTATGTCTTCTTCGAGCGATGGACACCCCAGCCCGGCGCAGGGGCGACCATGGGGGCGTCGGCGCCGGCTCCGAAGGTCCGCCGCGACATCTCGGGCACCGGTGAGAAGATGATCGGCCAGATCCGGACGCGCGCGCTGCATAGCGCCCTGGACGCTGCGTGCGCGACCGCGGAGCCGTGGGACCTGGTCGGGGCTCTTCTGCTCGCCTTCTGCGGAGACAATATTGCAGTCCAGGGAGATCCGACAGGCGGATATGGGGAGCAGTCCGCGCGCGACGCCGCCGCTGCCGCCCTGTTCCCGGAAGGTGTTCTGGTGAGGGATCCCGATCTCCTGCGCACGCATACGATGGCGGTGCTCCGGAGCGTGGCCAACTGCGATGTGAGCCTCCACAGCGGTAGCGGGATCGCGGCGCAGCTGCTCGGCGTGCTGTTCGATGCCGACGTGCAGATGCCGAACATGGCGTTCGACGAGTTCCTGAAGACGTTCAGCAAGGCCGGCATCACGACTGCGGTCGAGGCAGAGGGCCTGGCCGCCCAGTCCACGGGGAAGGTGATGCGCGCGGCGCTGATCGCCCATGTCGGGGAGGGACGCTGGGTGCCGGAGGCGGCAGGCTTTGCGCAGTCGACAGCCGCGTGGAAAGCGAAACTTGCGAAGGACGCGCACGATGCGGCGCGCCTCGCGGCGTACGCCGAGGACGATGACGGGGATCAGGACGAGGAGCCGTCTGACGCCGACGACGGTGACGACCAGGTGTCCGCAGAGGATGAGACGGCGCCGGAGGACGCCAATGCAGCGTGCGTGAGCGCGGCTGCGGAGACTGACGGGGCAGGGGAGGCGCTCGACGCTGTTGCCGAGCGGCTGCGGGATGAGTTCGCCTCGACCGCCGAGGGGCGCGCGCATTTCGACAGCCACGTCGTGTTCGTGAAGGCAGCGTGATCTCGGGGATCGCCAGTTGGGGCAGCGAGACCGAGCCCTTCCAGTTTGCGGGGAAGAACCCGATCCCGCGCAATGATCGGGACCCGACGATGGCCAGCTACACGGCTGGCCATCTTGGCTTCCATGGTTGGATGCGCGCGGTCGACCGCGCGATCTGGAGGTGGACCGGGCTGGGCGTATTCGATTTGCCCGACCGCTGCTGGCGTGATGCCTACGAGGAGCAGATCCCGCCGGCGGAAGCCGCACAGGAGGCGCTCGAGGACGAGGGATGCCCTCTGAAATAGGCAAGGAGCGGAGAAGGACAGGCGAAGAGCGTGGGGCTGCCAGAGCGGGCAGGCCCTGCCGAAAGGTGGGTGCTCCCCATGCTCGCCGGCTGCGCCGCCTGCGCGTGGGGTGCGCTCCCGGCGCCACGGCGCCGCTTTCGACAGGTCCTCCCCGCCCTGGCCGGCCGATCGGTATTCCAGAAGGAGAAGACCGATGTCGAATGTCTCTTTCCGCTCGTCCGGGGCTGGCCCGCGCCGGCCGGCTCCGATCCGCTGGGCCTGCACCTCAGGGCCAGTCACCTGCAGGCGGTGCTATGCCGCCTTCGAGGAAGGTGACCCCGCGTATCGGGTGGGCTGTCGTGGCTGTGCCGCGCCGGCAGGCGTCCCCTGTCGGCGCCCTCGTGGCGGGAACGAGCGGGTCTGCCATCAGCGCGATACCGATGCCATCGGGATGGGCCTGCTCGATCCATGCGACGGATTGAGCTGGGACGGCCGTCACGACAAGCCGCTGCCGTTGTTCGCGGTGCCGGTCGCCAACGCGTGCCGGGTGGTCACCGGCTCGCCGGCGAATGCCGACCCGAATGGTCTTCCGGCTGCGGCGCCGGCGGATGGACGGAGAACGAGCCTGCCGCTAGAGAAACTCTGGGCCGCCTGAATGAGCCGGTAGCGGCGAAACGGGCGATGCGTGGCTACGACATCGCCCGTCGCGGCCCCTTGATCGTAGCCGGGTCAGGCACCTCGGGGCCGTGGTGCCGAAGCCCATCAGAAGAGGAGTGTCCCCATGATCGTCCTGATCGTGGTGGACGGGAAGTGGCTTTCGAAGCTTCGTCGTAAGATGAAGAAAGCTCTCCAGGCGGCTGCAACCGTCCTGAAGAGCCTCTCCGAATAGTCACATTCCTGCACCGGCCGGGGGGTTATCTTTTCCCGGATGCCCCTCGGCCACCTCTGATGATGGCAAGCCCGGCTGCGGTTTTCAAGGGCGGTGTGTCCGGTGGACATGCCGCCCTTGGCTTATACCGATCCGCGCGCCGCAGGCCGTCCTGCGCGAGGAAAGCAGCGAAACGGAAAGAGAGAAAGGGGGAGAGGAGGGGCGTGCCAGAACATGGCGGCCGCCGCCAGAGCGTCGCCATGCTCGCGCGCTGCGCGCCCTGCGCGTGGCTCCGTGAACGGCGCTGACGCGCCGCTCTGGCCCCGGCCACCATGTCCCGACACGCGGAAAAGCATCCAGCAAGAAATAAGGAGAGCCGGATGTCCGTGCAAAACAACCCGATCGAGGTCGGCACCATGGTGTCGAGTATCCTCTACAACCGTGGTCGCGGCTACGTGACCAGGATCCAGGGCGCGCAGAGGCCCGACACTGTAAGGCGGCTGTCAGGCACGGCGATCGCCGCCGGAGGCGCTGCCACGTTCGACATCGTTTTCGAGTCCGGGAGCTACTCCCGCCTGCTTCCCGAGGCGATCCTGCATGGCGTTCAGTGGACGATTCATGACCGGGAGGAGGGGTTTGCCGACCAGGAACAGCTTGCTGCCCTGTGTCGCCATGCAGACGAGGTGATCGCACAGCAAAGAGCCCAGGCAGAGGCTGCGCAGGAAGCGTTTGAGCAGGAGATCGCCAGGCTGCGTGCAGACACGGCCCACGCCATGCTGACGCAGGGCGATACGGGCGACGGAACAATCGCCGCGAAGAACATCCGTGTCCTGCTGAAGGAGGCCTTTCCCGCCGTGAAATTCTCGGTGCGCAAAAGGCATTACGGCGCGCTCACCGTCAGTTGGGCGGACGGGCCGGATTCCAATGCTGTGGAGGCTATCACCGACCTTTTCCGGAGCGGGCACGATGGCAACGCCACGCCGTGGATGATGGTCTTCGGCCATGCCGAATACATTTTCACCTCCCGCTCTTAATCGGGCCGTCCCCAAAACACTGCATCCAGGCCGCCCGTGAGGCGGCCTTTTGCGTTTCTGGAGCCTTTTTCCATGCCGACAATCATCCTCTCCGCTCACCCCGCCCGCCGCTACGAAAGAGAGACGCTGACCGGCACTCAGATCGAGTACGGCCAGAAAGTGGTTCCCTCGGTCTGCATCGAAGCTCGTACGGTGCCGGAAATTGCCGAACAGGCGCGCGCCTTCGGCGCCTCGGTCTTCACTGCAGCACCGCGCGTCTCCTTTCTGGTCTCTGTTCAGGTGGCTCGTGGTGAACGGAAGCCACGGGGGTTCGATGTTGCCGATCGTGCCGGCCAGTTCCACGATGCGGACTGGATACACAGCGAGGTCGAAAGCCCTGTCCGGCACGTCGACGGGCCCGGTGTGCGCATGTGGGGAAGCCGCTTCGCGCCATTCCAGATGGATGGCCAGGAGCCGTTCTGGCCTGGCGCGGAGCCGGACGACTTCACCTCGCCCGCGGATGGATCGGTCGGTCTCTACGGCTATCTCCGGGCGATCAACGCGCGCGTGCAGCGTTGCACCGACAGTTGGCAGAGCCTGCCTTCTCTCGCGCATGAAGTGCCGCTGCACGACCGCTACGGAGCCCGCGTCCATCCATTCGATGTGGCAGTCGAATTGCTGGCCCGTCGGCTGTCGCCGACCGTGACTGCCGCCTGAAGACGCCCAATGCAGCGGGGCCGTGATTGCCCGCCCCGCTGCCGCACCGAAATAACCTGATAGCCGGAGAAAAACATGTCCAAGGCGGCCAACGTCCCGAATGGGGTGCGCAAGTTCCTCGACCTGAGCACTGGTCATCTTCCTGCGTCCGATCGCGTGCTGATGGTGTCCTCAGCGCTTGAAACGCTCTCCTTCAGCGCGTTTCCCGGGGTTTATGGATGGTTCGTTCATGTCCCCGAGGACGGTACCCCCGTCCGTTGGAACGGGAGTGACGCATTGGACACCGTGTTTGCGCGCGCCCGCGAACTGGACTGCGATTACGTGCTGCTCGACGCAGACGGGCCACGAGATGAGGCGTTGCCCTGGTTCGATGAGGATTGAAGGAATGGCCGATTATTTCACGAGATTCTCCGCTCGCCTTCCGATGAAGTGCGAGGAGGCTCTTCATGAGGCCCTACTCGCTCTGGAGGAGCGGCGTAACGCTGGAGAGGGTGACGACGACCCGAACTATGGTCGCTTTGACGCGGTGTATGACCATCTCGACGCCGCTGGAAAGCCGGTTGTGTGGATTCACAGCCGCGCGGGGTCACCCGACAATGTTGTCGCCTTCGTCCAGGATTGTGCGGAACGCGGTCTGACGGAGCCAGGGCTGTGGACCCTGATATGGTCGTTTGATTGCAGCAGACCCCGCCTGGACGCATACGGGGGCGGCGCCTGCATCGTCGATCTGAAGACCGGCGCGATCGTGGACAGATTGGATCTGCGGCATTGGGCCAATGTCCAGATAGCGGGATTGCGCGCAGCGGAGCGAGACGCCGCCATGCTGATTGGTGAGGGTTCTTAGTAGACGGGCCGGGAGCGGCGCGGTCCGTGAGCCATTTTGGACACAAATCTCCCCACTCCGCGGGCTCTGGGAAAACGCCCCTCGGCAAGCCCGGTATTAGGAGAGGTAGGAAAGCGTAGGGAGAGAAGGGGAGAGAGGAGAAGAGAGAGAATCCGCTCTCATGGGGCGGGGGGGGGGGGGGGCGGGGGGGGGGGGGCGGGGCGGCCGCCCCCCCCCCCCCCCCCCCCCCCCCCCCCCCCCCCCCCCCCCCCGCCCCATGAAGCTGCCGATCAGGTCGAAGAAAAGACCTGAGAGAGGCAGAGATGAAGCGAAATTCCAGCGATCTTGCCCTGAACGCGGCGCGGGCTGCGGCACGGCGATACGGGTCCGAAGCGGTGATCTTTGAGGACCTGGCGATCGGCGACCGGTTCTGTTTTGCTGGTGGTTCGAGCAAGACGATCTGCATCAAGATCCGTCGGAAGCGATACAGTCTGGATGGTCGGGTCTGCTACGCGACGGCCACGCGCGCGGTCGTGCGCGCAGGCGGCTGAAATGAAAGTGCATACCCCGAGCCCATTCACCGGGTGCGAGCATGGCTGCCGTCTCCGCGTCACGCTCGCGAGCGGACACCAGGCCGAAGGTGAACTCCAGATCTTCGGCGGGCACCGAATGCTGATTATTCGTGACCCATCCGCTCCGATGGGTCATCGGGTCGAAGGGCCCCTGCGCCGGGCCGATGTGACCAGCGTGGCGATTCTGCAAAGCCGCGACGAGGTGCGTGAGGAGAAGCGGACCCAGCGCTTCGGCAAGCTGGTCTTCACCTGGGAGCCGACGACGCGCGTGGATATCCGCACCCAACTGGAGGGCATTGCCCGCGCGATTGCCGACAACCCGCGCGGCGGCGATTTCCACCGTCGGCTTGAGCTGGAAGCTCAGTTCGCACATCTGGCCAGCCGCATCGGGCTTGGCCAGGCCAAACGGGCCTGGGTGCTGGCGGAGGGGACATGGTATCGCACGCACAACCATCCTCCCACCATGGCGGATCTGTGGGGGAGCGAGCTCGCCTCGCCGTCGTGTTTCCGTCGGCCGCGCGACGAGGACTTCGATCCCGATCCCGCCGTGCGCAACCGGCCGGCGCCCGTTCCATCCTGGGTTTTGCACGACCCTCTCTCGATCCGGAACATGCATGCCGCCTTTGAAGAGGCCGGCCTGTCTGCTCGTATCCATCGCCTTGGCGATCCGCCGCATGAGCATGGTGCGATCCTGGTGAAGATGCCGGCCAGGGGGCGCGCCCAGTTCGAGGTGACCGGCCGGCGGAACGACGCCGGCGTCATGTGCTGGAAGCACGCATGGGACGTGCTGGACACGCCGACGGGCGACAGGCGCCTCCATGTGGTGCGGCAATCTGTCGCCTACCAGAAGATGCTGGAGGTGATCCGGATCGGAAGGGCCGCGCTTCAGCTCAACTTCTCCACCATGCTCGACCTCGTGTGAGGTGGAGGCGCCGTGGACGGCGACCCCATCCGCACCCGAGCCATTTTGGACACAAATCGCTTCGGCGACGCAGGCAATCCGCCGCGCCCGATGCAGCCAGGAAAACAGAAGGAATCGTCATATGGCAACCAGGGCCAAAGCCTCTGCCGTACGCTCTTCGGCTGAACGCGCGGACATTTACCAGGAAGTCACGGACCGGATCGTCACCGAACTCGAAAATGGACGCCTTCCCTGGGTCCAGCCATGGTCGAATACCGTGGCAACGCCGTCTGTGCCGCGTAATGCGACGACAGGGCGTCGCTATTCCGGGATCAATGTTCTCCTGCTTTGGGGCAGCCAGCAGAAGTCGGGTTTCCCGACCCAGCGTTGGCTGACATTCCGCCAGGCTCTCGCAGCGGGCGGAAATGTCCGCAGGGGTGAAAAGGGTACGACCGTGTTCTTTGCGAGCACGTTCGTTCCTGATGGGCACAAGCAGGAATCCGATCCGCGGGCCGTGCCTTTCCTGAAACGGTTCACCGTGTTCAACGTGCAGCAATGCGACGACCTGCCTGCCGAGATGACGGCGGCCCCATTACCGCAACCCGATCATGTGACGGTTCCTCGTGCGGAGAGCCTCTTGCGTGCGACCGGGGCTGATCTGCGCATTGGTGGCGACAAGGCTTTCTACATGCCGTCTCTGGATTACATCCAGATTCCGCCACGGCACGCCTATTTCGACCAGATAAACTGGTACCGCACGGCACTGCACGAAGTCGGTCATTGGACTGGGAGTGTAAAACGGCTGGATCGGGACCAGACAGGCAGTTTCGGGACCCATGCTTATATGGGAGAGGAAATCGTCGCCGAGATGACCTCTGCCTTTGTTCTTGCCGAATTGAGCATACAACCGTCCGTGCGTCACGCGGATTACATAGGTGCGTGGCTTGATATGCTTCGCGAGGACAAGCGCGCTATCTTCAAGGCCGCGCGGCTCGCCACGCAGGCGGCGGATTATATTCTTGCGTTCGAAGAGGCAACGCCCGCTCGGGGCGCGCCCGAAATGATGGCAGCATAGGCCGATGCGCGCCGTGATCACCGTGTTCTGGGGCAATCCCTGCACGGTACCCCCGCCCGACATCCCGACGCTGGACGACGGGCGGACGCGCTGGTCGTGCACCATTCTCGCCGCCGGCGACAGCGAAGCGGTTCGCGCCATGTACGCCCCGGCCGTGCGACCGGGTCTCGGCTGGTCCCACGGTTGGTCCCCGCTGACGGAAGCGCCCAAGCGCTGGAGTGGGGAGCGGAAGGCCGCCGCGCGCCGTAGAAACCTCCGCCGGCGTCTGGAGCGCTCGATGCCGCTGTTCGCGGAGCAGCTGGAGAGGGAAGAGCTTGCGAAGCGGCCAGCCTATTTCGACGCGAAGAGCATAGAAGGCGAAGGAAAAGGCAGAGAGGAAAAGGGATAAACAGAAGGGGAGGCGGCTCTCATGGCGGGCCGTCCGCCGCAAGGGTGCGTCGCAGGCTCCCGGCGCAAGCGCCGCCCTTGCAGCGGCCGTCCCCCCATGAGGCCCGGAAATCATCGAGGAGAAGAAGAAAAAGGGCTCAGCGCTGTCTGGCCGGTCTTCGACTCCCGATGCCTTTCCATCGCAGCCACAGGAGCGACCTCATGGCAGACCATCGCAAAACCCCGACACGCCTGACAGATGCGTTCGAAGCGCTCGCGCTGATCGGAGGCGGATTGGCGCTCGCCTTCACCGTATGGCTGTTCATCGCCGCGCCCACATTTCTCGCCGGGATTCCGTCGGATCTCGATCACCGGCACCCGGTCCAGGTGGCCGCACGATGAACGGGCGCGCGGAAGCGCACGGTCGGTCGGAGGGCGCTACTATGGCGCCCTCCCATCCAGGCAATGAAACGATCGACGCCCTGGTAGTCGAAGCCCTCGACTACCAGGCCGAGGCGTTCGATCACGACGAGCCAGTCGACGGCGGCGATCTGGTGGAGTGGTTCGCGGCATGGCGGTTGGCCGTTCGTTTGGCGCGCGGCGTCGGGCCGAAGGCGTGAGACGATGTCCGTCCGGATCAGGAAAATTGCGAAGCTGCTTGAGGCAGCCCGTCATCGCCACGACCTCTATACCGTCTTCTCCGACTGTATGGAGGCGATGGCGATCACATTGGCCAATGCCGCGGACCCCAGCCAGCGCGACGATCGCGAAGCCCGGTATCTGAAGATTGTCGGGCGCTATGACCGTTCGACGATCGAGACATGGCCCCAGATTCTCGCAGAGCTTGCTCTCGCATTGGAGGAGAGCCCAACGGACGTGCTCGGTGCCGTCTTCGGGATGCTGGAATTGCACAATGCGCATCGCGGGCAATTCTTCACGCCATTCGAGGTGTGCCGCCCGGCGGCGCGCATGCAGATCGGGGATGGAGCTCAAGCCCGACGGATTATCGAGCAATCCGGATTCATCACCGTCCATGAGCCGGCGTGCGGTGCCGGCGCCATGGTTATCGGCTTCGCTGAAACATTGCGGGAGGCCGGGATCAATTACCAACAGCACATGCACGTCACCGCGGTCGATGTGGATCCGCGCGCCGCGCACATGGCTTACGTCCAGTTTTCCCTGCTGCATATCCCGGCCACCGTGATTGTCGGCAATTCGCTGACGCTGGAGACCCGCGAGAGCTGGTTCACCCTGGCACATATCCTCGGCGGGTGGTCACACAGGCTGGCCGTAAGAGAGCCGACGGCTCTTGAAGCCGAGCCTCCCAGAGCTCCCGTTGTCCCCGCTACGACAGCCGTTAATCCAGCGCCGGCCGCGCAGCCCGTGCTGCAACTGTCCCTGTTCTGAATTCCCGGAGACTCCGCAATGATCCGCCAATACTACGCTTCCCCCTTCCAGGGAGGGGATAACCCACTGCGCGTCGGCTGCGTTGCCGTGGGCACCATCTTTCGCCTGCCCGCGCCCGGGGACCGCTATGCGTCATGGATCCTGGAGGCGTTCCTGAACGGCCAGTGCATGGCATGCGCTTTCAACCGCAGCACGGGACGCTGGGAAGACCGTTATATGTCCCGGCGCTCCGACGCCGTCGTCATCCGTTCTCTGGCGCATGGCAAGCGCGTGACCGTTGCGCTGCGTTGGCTGCTCCATGAGGGCGGGGACGAGGCTGCCGCTGCACCGTATCCGGGCCTGCCCGATGTGCAGCGCTTCCACGGCGCCTATCGTCGTGCGGCCGAGGCCTCGCGCATGCTTCGGAGGGCGGCATGACGGTCGGCCTTCAGCTTCCATCCCTGCGCCGGCCGCCCTTGGCCGCTGGCGGCTTCGTCGCTACGCGCTGGGCCAGCGGGGAGGACAAGGCGCGGATGGGCGATGCCATCCTCGCATTCGTCGCCAGGGGCATGCCGAGGTCTGGATGGACCAGGCCTCTCTACAACCGGCTGTCACAGATGTTCGGCTTCCTCGCGCATCACGACATTCACGGATTCTGGCAGGTTCATTTCGCCAGCACCGCGGGCCGGATCGCGTTCCTCGAGCAGATCGCTCTTTATCCGTGCTGGGGCCAGCCGACGGCCGTCTGGTCGGATGTGGAGCGGGAAATCCGGGCTCGCATCCTCGAATCCGGGCTGATTGCGGCCTACCGCGCCCAGGAGAGGCAGGAGACGGCCCGCGCGGAGCGCGAGCAGCTCGCCCACCTGCTGGCGAAATACGGGGGCCCGCCCCACGGCGAACTGCCCTCTGTCGCGATCCCGGCGCAGCATGTGTCGCAGCTCGCCCTGCTGTAAGGGGAATGCACCCGGCCGGAAGCTTAATCCCGCCGGGTGCAAGGGTCATGCCGCCTCCGCGGCAACCAGATGACCATGGTCGACCAGACCTGCCTCCATGAACGGCACCGCCATCCGTGGCACGCCGCGGATGATGAATTCGGCACCGGTTGGGACCGAAAGCCACCAGGCGAGACCTTGCGGCTCCAGCCGTGGTTCGCCCTTCACAAAACGGATGCCCTTTCCCGGACGGGCAATGGTGCGACCCTTCAAAACGCCGGCGACCTGCCTGCCGCCGAGGTAGATGTCGGCGTTGAAGCGGCGGAACAATGGGTAGGCGACACTGCGTTCATTTACGGCAACTGTAAGGTCGATCTGATCGGCTACCGTCTCCGGTCGCCCGTCGACGCCAAAGAGCAGGCGGCACATCGCCCGCAGTTCGGGTTCCCATTTGGGGTCGAACCGCCATTTCCCCTTGCCGACGAAGCGGCCGCGATAGCGGCCGGCCTGGCACGCCAGTTCGGGATGGAACGGCGCGTCGAGCGTAATGTAGGCTCCGTCGACCGAAAGTATCGCCATGATGATGACCTCAGCGTGAGTCGAAACTGTCGTGATTCTATTTGCGCCGATTCGCGATGTACAGACAAAAATGTACGGGGAAGCAGAAAAGATCGTGATTGAGCAAAGAGAGTCACGAAAGAGAAGGTAGGGGTGGGGAAGGAAGTGGCTGTAGCTGCGTCGCCCTCGGGTTGCTGCGGTCTGGACCGGGCGGCACTCCCGTTAATCCCCGGCCTTCGGCCGCCTGCGGTTTCAGCGTCACCGTGAAGCGGCAAGCCGCTTCCGCACCACTGACGCCTCCAGGGATCAACACTCGCTTTCCGCCCGGTCCCTGTCGACCGCACCCGAGGACGACGCGGCATTCGCCACGTCAGGGATGAGATGCGAAGAGGAAAGAAGAGATGGCCGGTAGCGTGAACAAGGTGATCCTGGTCGGCAACCTGGGCAAGGACCCCGAAGTCCGGAACGCGCAGAATGGCACGAAGATCGTTAGCCTGACGATGGCGACCAGCGAGACCTGGATCGACAAGACCTCCGGCGAGCGTCGCGAGAAGACCGAGTGGCATCGGGTCGTGATCTTCAACGAGCGGATCGCGGACGTGGCCGATCGCTTTCTCCGCAAAGGGCGGAAGATCTACCTTGAAGGTGCGCTTCAGACCCGGAAATGGACGGACCAGAGCGGGCAGGACCGCTACACGACCGAGATCGTGGTGGACCGCTTCCGCGGTGACCTGGTGCTGCTCGACAGCGCTGCCAGCCACAGTGACGAGAGCCGTTACGGGCTGGACGAACGGCCGTCCCGGAATGCGCCGGCCCGGGATGACGGGTTTGGCGGGGGCAGCGCCGGCGTGGGCCTCGATGACGAGATCCCGTTCGCGCCATGCGTCGACTGAACTCTGCGCCGCCGTGCCTCCGGGCACGGCGGAAGGGCCGCTAGCGCGGCCGCATCCGGAAAAGGAAGAAACTCCATGTGCCAGTTCTCGACGGGAACCAGTCCCGTTCTGTCAGCCCCGCTGTTCCATCGTGCGGCAACCGCCGGCGTTCGCATCGGAGCTGCGCGCCGTTTACTCGCCGAGGCCTCCCTGCTCGAAGACGAAGCGGCGGACGCCGCCGTCAGTGCGGCAGCGCGCGCCATGTGGCGGCGCGAGGCGGACGCCTTCCATCGCTCAGCGCGCCGCCTGCTGCTCGACGCGGCACAGTGATGCTGCCGCGTGTGCAGTAAGAGCGCCGTCCAGGACAGCCCACGCTGCGAGCAGTCTGGTTCCTGTGCGCCAGACGGACATGGTGGTCGTGGCGATCAGGGCCTGACGGGAATCATCGTGCCGCGTCTGGCGATCCCCTGTCCATCCCAGGTCCTGCAACTCCGTGAGGCGACGGAGCATGCGGTCGATGAGCGGCTGGAACCAACGGGTGACGTCTTCACGCGCGGTTCGCGGGTCCGGCGGAAGCGTGATGTCGCCGAGCATCTTCATGCCAGTACGGCGACCTTCCGCCTCGACGGCGGCCGGATGTGGCGGTTCGCCCAGGCCGCGACGGGCAAGCTGGTTGTACACCGTGGCATATTCGGGCAAGAGGGAGCGCACCAGTTCAATAGTAGGCAGCGCCCGGCGTTCAGCCGGGAAGCGAAGCAGGGTGCCGCCAGGGCGGCCGGAGATGGTCACATCGCGCATGAGACGCATAGAACACCATGCTGGGCGATAAAGTAAAGGATTACAGTATGTTGCGCACGTTCCTGTTCGTTGGCGCGACCGTCATGTTCGCGGTGTCAGGTGCCTCCGCCGCCACATGCGACGGCTTCGGCTTCGATAACCAACTTCCCCGGCTCGTCAATTCAAGGCTTGCCCCGCGTACCACTCTGCTCTGCAACCGGAATTATGCTTCGCTTGTCTCGGGTCTTGCCCACGAACCGCTCTGGTCTGCGGAGCGCTTGACCGAGGAGGATATCGAGGGCGCAGAACGCATTGGCCGGGTGACGCGATATTTCCATGTCGACGCACGGGTTCCCGGAGACGATCAGGCGACGTTGGCGGACTACCGAGGGTCCGGCTACGACAAAGGCCACCTTACCCCCTCGGGCGATGCGCCCGACGTGCAGTCACAGAACGAGACTTTCTCTCTTGCGAACGTCGTCCCCCAGACGCCCGCATTGAATGAAGGGACGTGGACTGGCGTTGAGATGGCGGTGCGTGACCTGGCGAACCGGGACGGCGTTCTTTACATTGTGACCGGACCGGCTTTCCATGGACAGAAACAGGCGATCGGCAGCGACGATGTATTGGTGCCGAGCTCCACATGGAAAGCGATCTACGACCCTGTAGCGGAGAAGGCTGGCGTCTATGTCTGCAAGAACAATGATGCCCCTACCTGTACGACGGTCAGCGTAGCAACGTTGATCCAGGAAGTGGGGATCGACCCGTTTCCGGGGCTCTCAGCCGAGATGAAAGCGCAGGCACCGGATCTTCCCGTGCCTGAGGCAAGTCCTTATGCACCGCGTTCTAACGCCAGCCGGACGGGGTGGGAAGGCGCGGATGGATCGTTCATTCTCCGCGATGCGGAGAAGGCAGGCGCGCGAGCCCTGCGCGGTTTGGCGCGAAAGCTGGGAGAGAACCAATGAGCTTCACACCGTTTGTCGATCGGGGCGAGAGCGTGACGATCGACGGGCTGACGGTCGAAAATGGTGAGGAACGCGTGGCGTTCTATGGTCGGCTGTCGATTGGCAAGGACCAGGCCGGGCTGAAGGACGCCCAGGAGATGAAGACGATTATTGACGCTCTGGTGGTGCGATTGGAAGGGGAGGCGTCTCTGCCGGATCGATTGCCTTTGGATGAGAAGTCCCACCCGGTTGCCGACCCTTTCGCGTGATCACGCGGCGGCGTAGCCGCGCCGCCGGCGGATGAGGATCTGGTCGGCCAGAGCGTTTAATGCCGCTCCTTCATCGGGGTGGAGATCCAGACGCTGCGTGCCTTTTGTGCCGATCCGTCCCCATTGGCGGACGAGCACTGCGCCGCCAAACAGTTCTGGCTGAATAGAAAGCGAATAAAAACGCCACTCGTTGCGCTCCGGCCTGATCCGGCGGAAGTGAGCGCTGACGGGAAACAGATCGATTTGAGAGGTGGCCGGCCGGCGTTTACGGGTCATGCTCCCTTGGTCTCCGGACTATTCCCGCGAAGACCTAACATGCCGCGATTCCGGGTACCAGAAGAAACCGGATGAGCGCAGTTACAAACGCCTCGGGCAAGCTGAGAAGAAGAAAGTGAGGACTGGGAGAAGGCACGATGGAGACGGAGAAGGCGCTTGCTTCGAGAGGGGCGACGATCGCTCTGAGGGCGGTTGCAGGACGTGTGGGCAACCGCGGGGTGCCACAAGCCTCACTCCGGGCAAGACGCCTTCCACCCCATCTTCCTCCGCTTCGCTCCGTGCAGACGGGTCCCCTGAGAAGGCATCTTGCCCTGCGCTACGTTTGCGGCGGACCTGAAAGTGTCGGGACGAAAGGCGTCGCTGCGCTTTGCTTTCGCCCTGTCGCCTCCGGCTCGGGTCGAAACGAAAGGCTGTCGTTGCTCTTTTTTGCGTCAACAATAAATACCAGGCATGAAGTGTATTAAATTCGTGATCTCCTGTAATAAATTCCATTTATGCTTGTTTTGTATTGTGTATTCGGCGGTTTTTCGGTAGAGTGAAATAGAAATCGCGAAGGTGTTGAGCCTTTTTCTACGAAGGCCCCGCCTGAGCCTCTGGGAGGAATCCGAAATGGCACGTTTCGAACTTTCCGATGAAGATCGCTCCACGATTGTGAGTGGTGTGCCCTGTGCGGTGCTTCTCGAGCGGCATGGCTACGCACTGGATCGCCGTGAAAGCACCCGCAATTGCCTCAAGTATCGCGCGGGGAAGGGGGACACGATCATCGTGAACCACGAAGGACGCGGCTGGTGGGACACTGGGTCCGACAAAAAAGGGGACGTGTTCGATCTTATTCGTCGTCTGGAGCCGGATCTGGGCTGGCGTGACGCATGCGCCGAACTTGGAAGGCTGGTAGGCGTCGAGCCCGAAGGCGCCGTCTATGTGCGGCAGCGCGAGGCAGCGAGCGGTGCGGACGTCGCGCCGTCGCTCCGCTGGGAGCGTTGCGGGGAACTGGCGTCGGGGAGCCAGGCGTGGACATACCTGACTGTCCAGCGCGCGCTTCCCGAATGGGTGGTTCGTCGGGCCGCGGCGGCCGGCGTCATCCGGGACGGGCTGCATGCTGCCTGGTTCTGTCATCGTGACGCTCACGGGCAGGTATGCGGCGTCGAACTCCGCGGGCCAGAACGCCACCTCTGCCTGAAGGGCACGGTCAAGACGCTCTTCCGTTACATGCCGGGCGGCGCACCGATCGTGCGGCGCCTGGTCGTCACCGAGGCCGCCATCAACGCGCTTTCGTTCGCCGCCCTCGATGGGGGTCGAACGGTCGACACTCTTTACACCTCTACCGCCGGAGGCATGGGGCCCGAAACCGAAGAGGCCATCCGAGCGCATCTACGCGCCATGGCAGGCAAGAGCGGCGTCGGTCTGGTGATCGCGACGGACAACGATCAGGCCGGCGACCGCTATGCCGCGCGGCTCTCGGCGATCGCCGACGAGATAGGCGTGCCCTGGAGCCGGGAGCTGCCGGCGTGGGGCATGAACGACTTCAATGACGTTCTGCGCCGTGTTGTGGCCGAGCGCGCCGCAGCTGCTTGAGGAGAAGCGCAATGGAACTTGCGAAACTGCGCGACGCGTTTCTCGCCCACCCTCGGGCGGCATCAATCATGCGGTGCTGGGCTGGCGATGCCACCCAGATGCCATGCGTGGGCGTGGAGTGCGCGAACACCGAGGTCACGGCGCGTGGCCTGGTGGTCGGAGGCGCGATCGTAGACGGGGAATGGGACCTCGACGGAAAATTCCTCCTGTTCACCACGGACGATAATGCCACCGGTGATATCTTCATCGTGAGTGGGTCGTGCGGTGCCGTGAAAGAAATCGGACGGCTGGCCGCACAGTTTCTGAACTCGAAAGACAAAGGTAAAATAATGGACGCTGAACAGACCCGCCGGGAAATGGACGCCCTCTTCCCAGGCCTTGATCAGAATGAGCGGCTGCAGGCCTCGTTTGAAAGCCACCCCGGTTCGGCGGCGTTTCTCGAGCTTCAGCCGGAATTGGGGCGCACCATCCCATGGGTATTGGTGCGGTGTGACGTGAATGGTCGCCAGATCACCGGCCTGGTCGTCGATGGCATCGTCGTTCGCCACGGTTGGGATCTGCGGGAAGAGTTCGTCATTTTCAGCACCGATACGGGACGTAGCGGGCGCTTCATGACCATTCCGGCCGGTAGTGACGAGGTTTCGGTCGTAGGGACCGTACCCGCGCGAGCGGGAGTTGCCGTGCGAGCGGACGCTTCCGCGCTGCTGAGGGAGATGGCCGAGGTGTCCGGTGCGTGGGCCGCAAACGCCGAACTCGTGAGGTCCTGGCAGGTTTCAAGCGTGCTGCACAGGCTGCCCAGCTATCCCGACTGTTTCGCCGAGTTCCACCGGGATGGCGAGGTCACGCGTGGGTTGGTGATCGGCGGCCATGTGGGGTGGGACGGCCAGTGGGATTTCAGCCAATCCGTGCAACTGATCGTCCGTTCGGGGGATACCCTGATGCTTGACCCGACCCAGGCCGAACACATGGAGGTCCTCCATGGTCATGTGGTCCCACAATCCAACCGGTTCTGAGATGTCGACTGGTCTGACAGACGCCCAGAGCGAGGCGGCCCGCGCCTCGGGTCCGATCGTGGTGCTTGCAGGGGCAGGAACCGGCAAGACGCGGACCCTCGTTGCAGGGTTTGTCGACCGCATCGTCCGGCGCGGAATGCGGCCGAACCGCATTCTGGCTGTCACCTTCACCAACAAGGCGGCCGGCGAAATGAAGGAGCGGATCGCGCAGGCTCTTGGCCCTGGTTTCGTCGCTCAATGGGTAGGAACCTTCCATGCACACGGGCGGCGCCAGCTTCGAACGGATCCGGACATCGCGGGCCTGCGTCCAGGCTTCGACATCTGCGACGCCGAGGACAGCGCCAAGATCGTTCGCCGTCTGCTGGAAAAAGCCAGGGCGGCCGGGGTATTCGAGACCGATGACGCGGAAGAGTTTCGGCGTCGGGTAAAGTCAATTACCACGCGGATCGCTATGCTGAAGGAAGACCTGATCCTTCCGGAGACGGCCGCTGCGGCGACCGAGGGGCTGATCGCCAGCCGCAAACTCGCGGATCCCGACGATGTCATGGCGTGGCGCGATGCGGCAGCCGTTTATCCAGCCTACCAGGCACTTCTTCGGGAGGCGAATATGGCAGATTTCGCGGACCTCCTGCTATGGCCGACCGTTACGATGCTCCGGGACGAAACATATCGGCGCGATTGGGCCGCACGCTTTGATGCAGTGCTTGCCGACGAGTTTCAGGACGTCAACAGGCTCCAGTTCCTCTGGCTGAAAGCTCTGTCGCGGGACCATGGTGAGCTGTTCTGCGTCGGTGACGACGCGCAGAGTATCTATGGGTGGCGTGGGGCGAATGTCCGCATCATCCGGAACTTTCTCAATGAGTTCCCGACTGGTCGCATGATCGCCCTTGAAGAGAATTTCCGTTCGACCGGCCACATCCTTTCCGCCGCAAACGCCGTGATCGCAAGAGATTCCAATCGACTGAAGAAGGAGTTGCATACGGCCGCCGGCGAGGGGAAGCCGATTGAGATTGTGTCCTGGGCCGGGAGCGTGGAGGAAGCAAAGGGAATTGCGGCCGAGATCGGGAGGAGGGCTCTCGAAGGAGTGGCATACTCCGACATGGCCATTCTTTATCGCTTCAATTTCCTCTCACGCCTGATCGAAGAAGAGCTGCTCCGGTCGAAGATTCCGTATGAGCTCGTCAACGATACCGCGTTCTGGCAGAGGGCCGTGGTCAAGGACGCGCTCGCGCTGCTGCGCCTGTCGTGCTGCCCGGACGATCGGCAGTCCGACGAGGCGTTCCGACGGGTTGTGAATCAGCCCGCCCGAGGCGTGGGCGCGAAGTCGCTCGCTCGCCTTGAACAATTGGCAGACGACGAGGCCGTCTCGCTGTTTCGGGCCGCGGAGATCTGGGCTGGCGTGGCAACAGGCAAAAGCGCAGAGCGGGTCAGGGCGTTCCTCTCTGTCATTCGGGTAATGGAAAGCTCCAGTGAGGCGTCCTTGAGCATACGCATTCGCACGTTGTTGGACGACAGCGGTTACGCCGAGATGCATCGCGCCGCCGGAGAAGACGGGCGGTCCGCACTGGAGAACCTTCACGAACTGGTGGATCTCGCACTGGAGTTCTCTCATGCGCAGGATCTGTTCGACCATGCGGCGCTCGGGTCCGCCTCCCATGGTGATGACACGTTCGGCCGCGTTAAGCTGATGACGATCCATGGCGCGAAGGGGCTGGAGTTCGAGCACGTATTCCTGGTGGGGTGGGAAGACACGGTATTCCCTTCCCGGAATAACGCGGACCCGGACGAGGAACGGCGCCTGGCCTATGTCGCCCTGACGCGCGGCCAGCGTCGCGTGGCAATATCGTGGTGTGCATTCCGCAACGGGCGCCCGGCGTCGGAGAACTGCTTCATCGACGAGATCCCTGATCAGGCGAAACACGATGGGTGGCTTCGAGACGTCCGTCGTAATCCGCGCTTTGGCGCGCGCGCGAGAGCCAGCGCGGCGGCGCAGAATGCTGCGCTTGGGTTCTAAGGCGGTCCAGAAACGCAATAAATATCAACCAGTTGTGCGGAGTTACAAACGGAGACCGCACAATCTGGTTTATGAAATGCGATGACACCCAACCCGATTCGGCCCGGAGACGGGCCTGGTCGCGAAATAGTTGGCCGCCCGCTGGCGAGTCCAATTCGAAGTCCTTACCGTGTGATCTCCGGGAGGCGCTATGAAGCGTTTGCCGGACCCACGGCAGGTCGTGGCTCGCCCGTATGAGGCGCTTGGCGATAGTGAGCGCGAGGCGGCGCACGCTCGTGTCATGCTTCACATCCGCGACGCGCTCTATCGTGGCCCACACGGAGTCCTCGAGTTGCGTGCCGGTCTCTCGGCGGAGGAGGCAGGTGCGCTTCCGGTCGTGCTCTCTGACATGGTGCGCGCCGGCGAGATAACCGCGCTTGGACACAGCGTCTACGCCCGGGTTCCCTGGATGCCTGCGACACGTCCGGTGACGTCGACGCCCATCCAGGATCTCGTCTTCGCAGCTTTGACCCGGCACGGGACGCCCGAGATGCTGGCCACCTGGCTCGGCCTGACGCAGGAGTCAGTCAAAGCCGCCCTCGGCGCCCTCGAGCGCGCAGGCCTGGTCCAGGAAAGCTACGGGCGCACACGGCGTGGACACTGGCGAATTGTGTCACAACGCATGGCCTCTCACATCCGGCGCGGTGCTCAGGACCGGGTGTTTGCGGACGTGGCTCCCCATGAGTGACTGGATTACGTTCCCGGACGGTCACCGAGGGCGGCTGAGATGGGCGTGCGACGCGGAGCGCGCCGTGATGTGGCAACGCATGCTCGCACGCGCGCATGGAGATCTGCGACGACCAGTCTGTGATTGTGTGGCGGGAGGGCGTCGGCTTGAACTCGCCGTGCGCGAACTCACACGTCGTGACGGAGGGCGTCAAGTCCGCCGGTATTGTCTTGCGCGCATGCCCCACGATGGCACGCGCCATCAGGCAGGCTGCCCGTTCCACGAGACAGATGCACGCCGCAGCGGGCGGTCCGGCTATGAAGAGGGCGTGATCCGCGAGCTGCCGGACGGCCGCCTGAAGATCGCAATTTCCGGTGGCCTGGAGGTACGGCAGCCGGCGCCGGAACCGGTTGCCGCGCCTGGAGGCGAGCAGCCGAACGGAGCAGCGCGGCGGCGGCAGGCAAGCATGAGCCTGCTTGGGCTGCTTCACCTGCTGTGGGAAAACGGCGGCCTCAATGTTTGGTCTCCCGAGGACCGCCGGCGTCGGACCTGGTGGCCCACGGTGCGTGGATCGCTCGATCACGCGGCCGCCGGGATAGTTGTCGGACGAGAAGCCCTCTCGGATGTATTCGCGACAGTGGGCTATCGAGACGTCGATGGGCCCCGCCTGCTCGCCGAGGTGGCCCGGCGATGCGGCCAAAGCCGGCGTGTCATCCTGATAGGCGTCGTGAACCAGATCACACGTTATCAGCCGCCAGGTGCCGACGGAGCACCTCCACGCCCCCCTCGATTGCGGGTGGTCTTCGATGGGGTGCGGAATTACGGGCTCTATGTCTCGGCGCCGATCGAAGCGGAGCGCCGGCTTGCGCGTAGCTTCCCCTGGGCGTGGAGGGTCCTTGGCCAGGAGCCCCGGGATCGGGCAATCCGTGTAGCCGCCGTCGTTGCTGCGCGGGTCCAGCCTATGAGGAGCGGGGCCGGCTTTACAGCCTGGGCGGACGGCATAGCGCTGATGGAAACGGCGCCATCGCTCGTCCCGGTCGCAAGTTTCCACGAACTGCGGGTGCTGCAGGCGTTGCAGGCTGAGGGAAGGCGGTTTCGGAAGCCGCTTCGCTACGATGCTGAGCGCCAGGCTGTCCATCCCGATTTCGAACTGCTTGATACCGGCAATCCGCACGGGACGCCAATGGAGGTATTCGGCCGGGTAGATGAGACCTACGTGGTCAGGGCGACCGAGAAGCAGCGATACTACAACGCCGTCTATGGAACCCGCGGGTGGTGGGCGTGGGACGCAACACAGGACCACCAGTGGCCCGCTTTTCCTCCAATTGCCCAATCCCCGGCGCGGTCCGCGAAATGACTGCACGCGGCTTCGAGACGGTGGAAGACGATTTGGAAGCAATCGGGTGGGGGCTGCGCCAGGTGTCCCGACGCTCGGGCTTCTCCCGCGCACGGATCTCTCGGCTAAAATCGACCAGGCTTGAAGATGATGGCAGCCAGTCAGACCGCGCATTTCGCCGTTGGATAGCGGATCTCGCGCGCCTGCACCGGAGGTTCTACTCCCCGCTGTCGCCTGCCGTTCCGGCGCCCGGAAACCGGCCATGCCTGAACGGCGCCGGCGTCAACCGTGCCTTGATTATCATCGGGTGGTCCGAGCGTTTTCTCGCAGAGAGTCTGGCCATGCACCGCACAGAATTACGACGAATCCTCGAAAACGGCGGAGAGCTTAGTCCACGGCCGTCGCGCTGGCTCGACGTGCTGTGCGACGGACACATCGATCTGCCGCGCCCTGATATGACGGATTGAGATGATGGAAACCCACGGTTCGCAGGAGCGACAAGATTCTGGGTCTGGACGCTTGAGCAATACGGCGGGAGGTATTGCGGTTGAGCGCCTGAGGTCGATCATTGAACGTGTCGAACGCCTCGAAGAAGAGCGCAAGGCGCTTACAGCGGACATAGGCGATATCTTCGTAGAGGCGAAGTCAGCAGGCTTCGATGTGAAAGTCGTGCGGCAAATAATCCGTCTTCGAAAGCGTCAACCCGCGGAAGTGGAGGCGGAAGAAAATTTGCTCGCGATCTATCGGCAAGCGCTGGGAATGTAGGGATGGAGTATCGGTCCCTCGTAAAGCAACTCACACCGGCCGTGTCTATCTCACTGCCGGACGCCGTCGCACGCCGCGCTTCACGTCCGCCGCATGGCGGACGCGGACTCGTATGGGCGGCAGCGGCGGCCCTCCTGTGCGATTTGTCCGATGGCTACATCCTTGCGGACCAGTTTGGGGCACCCGGTCGCTTTGCCCTCTCAATACTTGGGCCGACCCGGCTGATCCTGTCGCCCTGGATCTGGCTGCTCATCGCTGTTGCTTCCCTCAGTGCCGGATGGTTTCTCGATCGCGCCCAGCGTGGGCGTGCACGACAGCTGCGTTTGATGGTCAGGGCATTGCGTTTCGGCGCTCTGGGGGTGGGTGGCTTCCTCCGCCTGGCCAGCTGATCCGCGATCGGTCCGGAGTCACAAACGATGGGCGTAGCCTGATCCGATGTTAGATTTTCCGCCGCGCCTGTGGACTGGTCTGGCCAGTGGCCTTCTGTTGCCGCGCGCGCTTCTCGTTCATCCGGATCTTGATCCGGATGGTCACGGGGCGAGAGTGGGAATTCTGGCGCGCGCGATAGGACTGCCGTTAATGCCAGGTGTCCCCGGTGATCGGCTTGAGCTGGCCGGTTGCATGCATGACGTGGGGAAAATATTCGTCCCGCCAGAAATTCTCAATAAGCCCGGTTCGCTCACGATGGCCGAGCGCACGATCATGAACAGGCATCCGGTGGATGGAGCCTGGTTCCTCAGCGCTGTCCGTCCCGATCTCCATCGAGACGTCCTCGATGCTGCACTTTACCACCATGAGGACTTTGACGGGCGTGGCTACCCATGTGGGCTTACGGCCCAGAGGATTCCTCTTGTGGCGCGCATTATTGCCGTCGCTGACGCCATCGATGCGTTGCTCTCCCCTCGCGTCTATCGACCAGCCTGGGTTCCAGGACGCGTTCGCCATTACCTCGTCGCTCGCAGCGGGACGCGCCTCGATCCGCTCGTGGTGTCAGTCGCGATCGACCGGTTCGATACGCTGCTCATGCTGCGCCAGGGCCGCGGGAAACGACGGGCGAAGCTGATACTTCTTGCCGAAAGGGAAACATAGTAATGTTGCGTGCCTTCCTGGACCTGCGTTTTCTCCTAGACACGGCCAGCGGCGCCGTCGCCCTCGCGTCGTTCGCGTCCTGTTGCTGTTTCGCGTTGGCACAATTGTGGCATATCGCGATACCGGCTTATCGGTTTTATTTGCTTGCCGGTGCGCCCTACGCCGCTGGCGTCTTCTTCGAGGCGCGACAGAGATCCAGAAGAAGCGGCGTTGTACCATGTGAGAAGGCGGACAGGCGAGAGAATTGACCTGCAGCCACACCTGGCGGTGCGCCGCAATGGCTCGCCCAAGGGCTGGGCGCAAGCGCCCGCCATTGCCCCGCCCCGTCAGCCGTGGCGGCCGGAATGGGATCAAGAAAAGGATCTGATCCCATGATAAATCTAAACTCCAAGATTTCCAGAGTTTTCGCCGGTAGACGATCTGCGCTTCCGGCCGATATGACCGTCCCGCCCTTGTCAGTTTCCGTGTTTCCTGGGGACGCGATCGCCGATATTCGCGAACGTCTTATAGATGACGTCATCCGAGTCCTGCGCCCGGAGGAATGGCGGGCGCAGAGATGCGAGCAATGGTACGGACTACTCCGCCCGTGGGTAGAAGCAGCCATCCCGGGACCGCCGGCAGCGCCTGCCGACCCGGCAGCGCCGCCGGCACCGTTGGGGGCGGAGCCATGGCCTCTTGCCCCTGATTCAGATGTTTACGGTGATCACGCCGGATGGTGGATCGTGGTTGACGCGACCGGAGAGCATGAGCTCAGTGAGGCTTACCCGACACGCGAATTGGCCGAGCGTGAAGCACAGAGACTAAACGGCGCGGATCCGAACGCCGAATGGTATCGGCACTGGTTCGCCTTCCAGGGAGGCGTGTCATGAGCAACTGCGCCATCAACTGGTTCCAGCTTATAGGCCCGGGCTCCAGCCTTCAGGCCGCTGCCGATCACCTGTCGCTTACTCCTTCAGCAGCGGAGTTTCATGCGTTGGAGTTCGATCTGCCGGGTTGGCATGATGGATCTGCGTGGCACGTTGCTGAGGACATCGCTGCACGCTTCCCGGATCTTACCGTGCGTTACGAGTTTCGCCCGGAATTCGACAATTTCGCCCTGCATGGTGTTGGCGCTTGGGAGGGCGGTATACCGCTCTATCGCGCACCCCTCGATATCGTCGAGAGCTGCTGCTATTCAGGTCCCGCGACGCAAGGGGCACAGCATACAATCCCGTTGATGCGGCGTACCGAAGCGCTCGCGCGAGCGGCTTGCCATTTCCCGCTCCAACACCATTTCGAAACAATCAGAAGAATACCTGCCGGCTCGGATGGGTGGCGGGTTCTCGAAAGCTATCCGCCGCACCAGTTCAGCGCCATTCACCTTCCGGATGTCGGTGCGACCGGTGAGATAGTGGTCCTCTACCCGGAGGCACGCCGTGCGATGCTGTTCCAAGGCGTGAACACAGTGGGCGCGTTCGAAGCGAACCGCAGCTTACAGACTGATGAGGTTCTGATGCTGACGTGCTTGCCGGGGTGGGCCATCGAGCAATGGGCGTTTGCCAACGGAATATCTGTTTGATCCCGGATCGAGCCCAAATGTGCAGCGAAGGCCGCCAGTGCTCCCACACCGGCGACCCTCTGTTTCCACCCCTGATGCACGCAGAGGAAGAACGTAGCCGTTCATAACAATTGGCTCGGTTATCGGCAATGTTCGGCAGTGATCGTGACGCTGCTCACACCTGAGACGCATGGGCGCCCCTTCGGGGTTCGCTCGCCCAGCCCCTCTAGGCGGCCGAGCCGCCAAGAGGGATCGAGCCCCCTGCGGGGTCTCGCCGCTTTCGCGCTAATGCTCTCCGCCGGGCCGTGGGCTGTGCTGCGTGGCGGTGTGGCGGGGGAGTAATGGGAGGCGAGGGGAGTGTGACGGTTCCTCGACCCCCCTGACACGCCTGCGGCGCGTCAGGGGGGCACGCTCCGGGGATTACGCACCGCATCCAGCTCCAGTGTGACAACAGCCCGTGCGGTCTATCAACAGGGGAGGCGACCCTCGCCGCGCCTGGGCCACCCCGCGTTCATCGCGGGCCCTCCGGTCCTGCGCTGCCCGCAGGGCGACCGGCTTGCTCAGGCCGCTCCCCTGTTGACAGACCACCCGGCCCGTCGTCTTGCCGAAGGCAGGATGTGGCTCAGAAAAGCGCTCCATCCCCTGCGCTCTCGTCACCGTTGCGGGCGCTCGCCGCCCCGCACCCAGGCAGCGATGTGGTCTAGTAAAGCAGTCGTTTTAGGTCAGTATTGCAATCGGTAAAATCAACAAATCAGACAATAAATATCGCCATTATTGGCTGTTTTCCGCCGTTTTTGCTTGCCTTAAACCGGCGATCTGTACTATTCTTTTCTTGTCGGGAGGGAATGGTTCTTCCCAACGAGGCCAGAATAGCTGGTTTGGATATACCTGTAGCTGTGGAGTGTGAGTGATGGCCGGTTCCGTCAACAAGGTGATTCTCGTCGGCAATCTCGGAAAAGACCCTGAGGTTCGCCACGCCCAGAGTGGCGCCAAGGTCGTCTCTCTGACGCTGGCGACAAGCGATACCTGGACCGACAAGGCGTCGGGCGAACGTCGTGAGAAGACGGAATGGCACCGCGTCGTGATCTACAACGACCGCCTCGCAGAGGTCGCCGAACGCTTCCTGCGCAAGGGCCGAAAGGTTTATCTGGAGGGTGCGCTCCAGACCCGGAAATGGACCGACCAGTCGGGTCAGGACCGGTACACGACCGAAGTGGTGATCGATCGCTTCCGTGGCGAACTCACCCTGCTGGACAGCAACCGGGGTGAAGGTGAGGACTTTGGGGGCGGGCAACCTGCGAATACCCCGGCTTCTCGTGGCAATGCTGGCCGTTCGGCGCCGCCCGCAGGTCGGGCGGACCTCGATGACGAGGTTCCTTTCTGAGCCTCGGACGGACAGGTGGCCGTGCGCAAGAGCGGTCACCGTCCCTTTCTCGTTGAACGACCAATACACCGGTGCCGCAATGCTTCCTCCTCACCTTTTCGGAAATCGCCCAACGTCTGCCTCTCTCGCGCTCTTGCTTCATCTGCGCGGCGAGATGGAGCGGATCGAGGCAGAGTTATTGGTCCAGTTGAGCCCGACCGACCTGGCCGACCATGCTTCCATTGCTATCGCCAACGTTCGCCAATCTGGTCTCGACGCGGTCCACAAGCATTATTGGGGGGAGGCAACGAAGGTTGTCCGCTGCCTTCTGCGGTCCAAAGCCGGCCGCGCGGCACTCGCGAGCGCCGGACTGGCCGGGGACACGCCGGCGCAGGTCCTCTCCTGCCCGTCTCGCTGAGTGAGGACTGATAATGGGCAAGAACGAGACTGCCGCTCGTAACCTCCTGGACGCCGCGTATCGCACCATAAACGCGGGCTCTGGACACGCCATGGATGCGGAGGCGCTTTTTGCCAGCCTCTTGTTTGAATTTGGCCCTGACGCGTTTACGCCGCAGGCCCTGGATCGCCTCGGCCGCCTCTATCTCGAATACTGCGCAAATTTCGGCGTCAGCCCGGCTATGAGCGACGCAAAGCCAGATGCGGACGCCGGCTGCGACCTGGCGGCGCTGCCGTCGTCGTCGGTCGGCGTCATGGTGCCGCTTGAGGTGCCCGACGCGACGCACCGCGTGGGAGCGAGCGATGCGCAGGGCCGCGCATCTGTGAGCGCGTTGTGGTCGAGGATACGCGATCTGGTCGCAGACGCCGCTCACGACGCCACCATGCACACTGACCTGGCTGCCGAGGCGCACGCCCATTATTGCGAGCGGTTCACCCGCTTCGATGCCGGCGTGACTTGGGGGAGGGCGTTTATTCGGCGGTTCAGGCTCGCTCGATAGGACGGCAGCCTTGAAGGAACCTGTTAAGAGACCTATTATTGGACCTGTAAACCGATCCTATCAGAGGCGCAGATGGTATATCCGATCCTTGCCGAGGTTGCGGCCAGCGTGTCCGAGCTTAAAAAGAACCCGATGGCGACCGTCGCCGCTGGCGACGGTGCTCCCGTCGCCATCCTCAACCGCAACGAGCCGGCTTTTTACTGCGTCCCCGCGTCCGTCTACGCCAGCATGATCGAGCGTCTTGAAGATGCCGAGCTCAATGCAATTGCGGATGCTCGCCAGGGCGAGCCCGTGATCCCGGTCGTGCTCGATGAGCTATAAGCTCGCCTTTCTCGATTCCGCTCTCAAGGAGTGGGGCAAACTGGACGGGACCACGCGCACCGCCTTCAAGAAAAAGCTCGCCGAGCGTTGCGAATTGCCCCGCGTCCCGTCAGCACAGCTCTCAGGCAGTCGCGACAGGTACAAAATCAAACTCCGGGGCGTTGGATACCGGCTCGTCTATGAGGTCCGTGATACGGAAATCATCATTGTTGTCATTGCGATCGGACGACGCGATCGCAACGAAGTCTACAGGACCGCAGAGCGGAGAGCGGACTGTTAACATCTTCCCCGCCCTAAAGAGCGGGGATTTCCAGTGAAGGAAGTTCTCGCTTCGACGCCCCGGCGATGCGTGGCTCCACGACAGGAGTGTTCCCCCTGTGAAGAATGTTGATTGCAGCATTGTGGTCGGCGTTGGCGCGGAAGCCGCACGTGGCGCAAACGAAGGACGCTTGGTTCTTGCGGCTTCGATTGTCCACGGCTCCGCAGCACGAGCACGTCTGCGAGGTATGGCGCGGGTCCACCGTCAAAAGGCGATGCGCCTTGTAGCGCAGCATCGTCTCGATCTGGTGCCAGCCCACGTTGAGGATGGCGCGGTTCAGTCCGCGCTTCTGGGCGACGTTGCGGCCCGGCGTTTCGGCCGTGCCGGCCGCCGAGCGGGTCATGTTTCGCGTGCGGAGGGCCTCGACCACCACCGTTCCGAAGCGACGCGCGATGGCAGTCGTGGTCTCATGCGCCCAGTGCTTGCGGGTGCGCGCCTGGCGTGCGCGCAGCGCCGCCACCCGGCGCTGCGCCCTGGCATGGCGCCGTGATCCGCGCCGGCGACGGCTGGCGATGCGCTGCGCCTTGCGGATCCGCCGGTCGAGCAGGTCCAGCGCCGCGGGGGCCTGGAACGCCGTGCCGTCGGAGAGCATCAGCGGCACCGCAACACCGCGATCGACGCCGACGGCGCCGCCCGGGTCCGGAGCCGCGCCGTCGGATTTGCAGGCGAAGGAGATCTGCCAGCCCAGTGGGGTGTGGGCGATCGTCGCCTCGACCACCTTGCCCGCCAGAGCGCGGGTGGCGCGGAACTTCACCCAGCCAATCTTCGGCAGCCGCACCCGGCTGTAGCGCCGATTGAGGCGCTCGATTGTCAGTTCCCGGCCGTTGAGCGTGAAGGCATCGTGAACGCCCTTTCGCTTGGGCTGCGGAAAGCCGCCAAGACCGGCGAAGGCGCGCCGATAGGCCTCATCCAGGGCCTTCAGAACGTATTGCTGGGCGGTCTGGCTCACGGCCCGGACGAAATCGACCTCCGCCCGCAGCCGTGTCAGCTCCCGGCTTTGTGTCACATAGGTCAGGTGGCCGCCGGTATTGGCCCGAAAGGCACGCCAATGGTCGCGCCGCTGCTCGAGCGCCAGGTTCCAGACCAGCCGACACACCCCAGCCGCCTGCGCCAAAAGCTCAGACTCCCGGGCGGTCGGGCGCAGCGCAAACATGTAGCCACGGAACACCATGCTTACGACACTAAGGTTTTTCGATTCACAGTACAAGAGGGACGCGCTTTCCTCCCCGGCATGAATGCCTGGGTCTCCAGCGCGGAAATTCGATGAAAAAAATATCAATGTCGATGTCAGCCAGCGACGCAGCGTCGGGCGCGTACCGAATAAAGGAGGGGCGTTTCGCCGGCTTGGCCGCAGAGACCTTGGTCGCCGCCGGTGAAGGATTCCTGGCGGTGACACTCTACAAGGCCATTGGGCGCCTGAGTGGCTTGGATGAAGCGATCAGCGAACTGAGGTCGCGGGCGCCGAAAGCAGTTGAGGACGGTAGTCTCGTCGGGCGCGAGCCGGCCCCCGACCCGGATCTTGACGCTCATATCTCGGCACTCCAGGCGCAACTTGATTTCCGATCGGCTTCCCTCGAGGCGATCTTCCAGGAGGCGTCTGCTGTCGCCGACCGTATTCTCGCGCGCATCGCGAATGCTGAATGGGTCGATGATGGTCTTGCCTGACGTGGTTGCCCGCCCGGCGGGCGGGGGAGGCCGGCGGGGTGGGGGGGGCCCCGGCGGGCCCGGCCCGCGGCTGGGGGGCCGGGGGGGCGGGGGGGCCCC